>NZ_CM000745.1:430917-437346 GCF_000161455.1 Bacillus pseudomycoides DSM 12442 | reverse complement strand
TTTTCTTATGCGTTCGCTAAAGCAGCAAATGCTCTACCGACAGCTTCGATTGTATATTCCATATCTTCTTTTGTATGTTCTGTTGTTAAGAACCATGCTTCATACTTAGATGGAGCTAAGTTAATTCCTTCGTTGAGCATAAGCTTGAAGAACTTACCGAACATTTCTCCATCTGTATTTTGAGCAGCGTCATAATCTTCAATTGTATCTGTAGTGAAGTATACAGTTAACGCACCTTTTAGACGGTTTACTGTAATATCGATGCTATGTTTTGCAGCTTGTTCTAAAATTCCTTTTTCAAGCATTGCTCCAAGTGCATCTAATTTTTCGTATACACCTTTTTGTTGCAGTACTTCTAAGCAAGCAATACCAGCTGCCATAGATGCTGGGTTTCCAGCCATTGTACCAGCTTGGTAAGCAGGGCCGAGCGGTGCAACTTGTTCCATAATTTCTTTTTTACCACCATATGCACCGATTGGAAGACCTCCGCCAATTATTTTACCAAGTGCTGTTAAATCTGGTGTTACACCAAGTAAGTCTTGAGCACCGCCGTACATAAAGCGGAAAGCTGTGATTACTTCATCATAAATAACTAGTGCGCCAGCTTCGTGAACAAGCTCATTTACTTTTTCTAGGAAGCCAGGTTTAGGTTCGACAATTCCGAAGTTCCCAACGATTGGTTCTACAAGAATAGCTGCTACCTCATGTCCCCATTTATCGAGTGCTTCTTTTAATGTCTCTACGTTATTAAATGGAACGGTAATAACTTCTTGAGCGATACTTTGGGGCACACCGGCTGAATCAGGAGTACCAAGAGTAGAAGGACCTGAACCAGCTGCTACAAGAACTAAGTCTGAATGACCGTGGTAGCAACCAGCAAACTTCATAATTTTTGTACGACCTGTATAAGCGCGAGCCACACGAATTGTTGTCATAACAGATTCCGTACCAGAGTTTACGAAACGAACTTTATCTAAAGCAGGCATTGCTTCTTTTAACATTTTTGCAAATTTTACTTCTAGTGCTGTTGGTGTTCCGTATAAAACACCATTTTCAGCTGCTGTTTTAATTGCTTCTGTTATGTGAGGATGAGCGTGTCCTGTAATGATTGGACCGTATGCTGCTAAATAATCGATATATTTGTTACCATCTACATCCCAAAAATAAGCACCTTTTCCGCGTTCCATTGCAACAGGTGAACCGCCACCAACTGCTTTGAAAGAACGAGAAGGACTGTTAACACCACCAACGATATGTTCTAACGCTTCCTTATGTAATGCTTCTGATTTTGTGAAATTCACTACAATTCATCTCCTTACAAAAATCTATGTATTATTCTAACATGTTTTTCAAAAAGACGTATTGTTTGTGATAGGAAGGGCAGTTGGGTAAACTATTCGTTGTGGTATCGAGGAAGGGGGTCCGATTATGAAATCGGTAATTGAAGTACAAGGATTACGTAAAGAATTTACAGCATATTCAAGCCGCTCTGGTTTAAAAGGTGCGTTTCGCGATTTATTAAATCGTAATTATAAAATAGTGCCAGCAGTGAATGATGTTTCGTTTACTGTAAATCAAGGTGAAATGGTTGGTTATATTGGTGAGAATGGTGCGGGTAAATCAACGACAATTAAAATGTTAACCGGAATTTTAACACCGACGTCTGGTCAAATTACAGTAAATGGCATGAATCCACATAAACAGCGAGAAGAGTTTGTGAAAACAATTGGTGTTGTATTTGGTCAGCGTTCACAGCTTTGGTGGGATATTGCGGTACAAGAATCATTTCGTTTATTAAAAAAAGTGTATGGTGTATCTGATAGGCAGTATAAGGAACATATGGAGCATGTCATTGAAACACTAGATATTGGACCATTGCTAGATAAACCGGTGCGTAAATTGTCGCTTGGTCAACGAATGCGTTGTGAATTAGCAGCAGCGTTAATTCATAATCCACCGCTTTTATTTTTAGATGAACCAACGATTGGACTAGACGTTCTCGTAAAATTAAAAATCCGTGAGTTTTTAAAGGAAATGAATGAACGTTATAAAACAACAATTTTATTAACAACACATGATATTACTGATATTGAAGCGTTATGTGAACGCGTTATTATGCTGGATGAAGGAAACATTATGTATGATGGATCATTAGAAAAGCTTCGTTCGCAGTGGGGAGCAGAAAAAGAAATACATTTTCAATTTACAGCACCAGTTTCATATCAACAACTGTTAATGCTAATGCCGGATAATCATGTAGTTTGGTCACAAGGGAAAGAAGAATATACATGGATTGCGAAAATACCCAATGAAGAAGTTATAATTTCTATGCTTATTTCCAAAGTAGTCCAAGCCTTTCAAATTAAAGATTTAAAAATTAATGAAGTGTCGACAGAAGAAATTATCCGTAATATTTATGAAGAGGGTATGATTCATGGGTAAGTATATTGAAATGATTCGTATTCGTTTTTTAATGATGCTTGCTTATCGGACAAATTACTATAGTGGAATTTTAATTTATACGATTAACATCGGAGCGTATTATTTTTTATGGCAAGCTATTTACAGTGGGAAAGAGAATATCGAAAGTTTATCGATTTCTCAAATGACAACCTACATTGCCATCGCGTGGATGGCTCGCGCTTTTTATTTTAATAATATTGACAGAGAAATTGCGATGGAAATTCAAGAGGGACGTGTAGCTGTTGAATTAATTCGTCCATATAACTACTTAGGAATGAAAGTTATGCAAGGTCTTGGAGAGGGGATCTTCCGTTTTGCATTCTTTTCTATTCCCGGTATGATCATTGTTACACTTTTATTCTCGTTACAAATTACAACCAATTTTCAAACGTGGTTATATTTTTTTCTGTCGTTAGTTTTCAGTTTTATTATTAATACGCAAATTAATTTAATGACAGGCATGCTTACTTTTTTCTTATTTAATAATAGTGGAATTATGTATGCAAAACGTGTGGTTATTGATTTATTTTCAGGTTTATTACTACCCATTAGCTTTTATCCTCTATGGGCACAAAAAGCGATGGTGTTTTTGCCATTTCAAGCAATCAGTTATATTCCGAGTATGATTTTCTCTGAAGGAATACAAGGAAGTAAGTTGTATCAGGCTTTATTATTTCAAATGATTTGGGCAGTCGTACTTATTGTTCCAATTGTGCTGATGTGGAAAACGGCGAGAAAACGCCTAATTGTACAAGGGGGATGATGAGATGCTGTATATAAAACTGTTTTTGCAATATGCAAGCCAATATATAAAAACTAAACTAGAGTATCGCGGCGATTTTATCGTTGGATTATTATCTGATTTACTACTCCAAGCTGTTAACTTAATTTTTATTCTTGTTGTTTTCGGACATACACAAGCATTAAAGGGATGGAGCCGAGAAGAAGTTATTTTTATTTATGGCTTTTTCTTAGTACCATTTGCTATCTTTTCTGCTTTCTTTAATATATGGGATTTTAATGATCGATACATTATTAAGGGAGAAATGGATCGTGTTTTAACAAGACCGATTCATAGTTTATTCCAAATTATATTAGAGCGAATGGAACTGGAGTCTTTGATTGGTGCAGTTACTGGGATTATTGTAATGGGATATGCGTCAGTGCAGCTTCAATTATCCTTTTATTGGTACGATTTCTTTCTTTTCTTGTTCATGGTAGCTGGAGGTGCCCTTGTATATGGCGGGATATTTGTGACACTTGCAAGTATTGGCTTTTGGTCAGATGCAAAAAGCTCTATTATGCCATTGATGTATAACATTGGGAATTATGGGCGATATCCTGTAAATATTTATAACCGTGTGATCCGGTTTGTTTTAACGTTTGTCTTACCATTTGCATTTGTTGGTGTATATCCAGCGGCGTATTTTCTTAGAAAGACAGAATGGAACAGTTATGCGTTTGCGACACCGTTTGTTGGTGTAATTTGTTTTACAATTGCAATCACGCTTTGGAATTTTGGAGTGAAGAAATACCGCGGTGCGGGAAACTAACGACAGATATACAAGTTTCATCTACTGTGGGATAAATTGTTCTTTGTCCTCATACATATAGGATGAGGTGGAGGACATGTTATGGGGACTTATTTTATTAATTTCAGCCATTGCTGTGTTAAGGAGTATTCAAATATTATGGAGCTCATACTCAGATTCGAAGCGTTTCTTTTCCTTGTATAACCTAACTTCATTATTTCTAATTTACACAACGGTGCTTATCGCATTTGGATTAAGTTATGTTGTATTAGAGGAAAGTGGATTTGCCGTCTTAAGAGAAGACGGAGAAAGTTTAACTGTCCATTCTTTCCAACTGGTAGAAGTATGCTTATATTTTAGTGCGGTTACTTTATTATCTGTTGGATATGGTGATGTAACTCCTGTTGGAATCGGACGCTGGATTGCAATTATTGAAGCGTTGATTGGATATACATTGCCGTTTGCATTCGTAGTTCGAACAGTGATAGACAATGAAAAATGAGATAACATTTGTTATAGTAGAAGGAAAAGACAAGGAGTGATAAAGATGGTCGCAGTAGGAGAAATGGCACCGGATTTTACACTAGAAGGAAGTAACGGAGAGCAGGTTAAGCTATCGGACTTTCACGGGAAAAATGTAGCACTATATTTTTATCCGAAAGATATGACACCAGGCTGTACAACAGAAGCGTGTGATTTCCGAGATGCATACGGATTATTTCAAGAAAAAGATACGGTTATACTTGGTATAAGTCCAGATCCAGTGAATAGACATTTAAAATTTATTGAAAAGCATGATTTGCCATTCTTACTTTTAGTAGATGAAGATCATAAAGTGGCGGAACTATATGATGTATGGAAGCTGAAAAAGAATTTCGGAAAAGAGTACATGGGAATTGAAAGATCTACGTTTCTTATTAATAAAGATGGTGAACTAGTAAAAGAATGGCGTAAAGTAAAAGTGAAAGGGCATATCGAAGACATCCTTTCTTATTTAGATTAAGGTTCTGCATAAGCAAGAACTGAAGGGAATTTATTATGATGTAATTACTATGAGGCATATGTCTATACACTTGTGCTGATGTTTCATACATTAAGAGGGTAGGGCATACCTCCTCAGATGATAGTATTCCAAGTGCGATTATTTCGCACTTTTTTCTATGTAAATGTATAAAGGAAGGACAAATATACATAAGAATAAGGTTAGATGAAAAATAAACTACACAGTTATAGTAGAAATATTGACGATTGACAAGAAAAGGAGTACACTCTTTATAAGAATTATAAAATAATAATCCGTATAGAATCGGGGTGCATGACGGTGGTCAAAGAAGAATTAAAAGAAGCGCTAGAAATGCTGAAAAATACGGGTGTACGCATTACTCCACAGCGTCATGCTATTTTAGAGTACCTTGTGGAATCTATGACGCACCCAACAGCGGATGAAATTTATAAAGCGTTAGAAGGTAAGTTTCCAAATATGAGCGTTGCAACTGTTTATAATAACTTACGTGTATTTAAAGAAGTTGGGCTTGTTAAGGAATTAACTTATGGAGACGCTTCAAGTAGATTTGATTATGTTACAAGTCAGCATTACCATGTAATTTGTGAAAAGTGTGGTAAGATTGTTGATTTTCCTTATGGAGGTTTGGAAAAACTTGAAGATGAAGCTGTGAAAGCAACCGGCTTTGTTATTAATAGTCATCGTTTAGAGATTTATGGCGTATGTCCAGAATGTCATAAGGCGTAATATATAATAAAGAAAGAGGTCAACGGTTACGTTGACCTCTTTCTTTATTATATAAACTCCATTTTATGCTTTATAGCTCTTTTTATTATACCTCTCATCAAACTCTTTTCCTTCTAAATTACGATCAAGCGTTAAGGGTTGATTGCAATGCATACATGCGTCTACTCGGCCGAGCATTTTGGTAGGTTTGTTACAACTTGGGCAAATGATTTGTACGGTTTTTGTAGATAACATACCAATCCAAAAGTAAACGACGGTGCTAGCGATAACTGCTAAAAAGCCAACCATCATAAAAATGGTCATAATAATAATATTTTCGCGAAAAAATACGCCTAAGTATGCAATGAAGAGTCCGATAAATACTAAACTTAATGCAAAGGTTCGAATTTTATTGATTTTGTTCGAATATTTAATCCCCATTCCCATCACGCTCCTATAGGAATAATATAACATAAAATTTTGAATTTTTGATTTAAAAGAAGTGGGGTTTGTTAAAATGATGAAAAAAAGAAATAAACGGGATGTGAAATTTTTTTATGAAAAGTATTGACCATGTATAAACTGCATGATATATTAATAACCGTCGCTGATGCGAAACGGCAGAAAGCGAAAAAAAGAAATTAAAAAACTTAGTTGACATGGAAAAATGAAGGTGTTAACATAAGGGAGTCGCCATTGAGCGAC
>NZ_CM000745.1:316562-430817 GCF_000161455.1 Bacillus pseudomycoides DSM 12442 | reverse complement strand
AGTAGAAACTTTTTTTTATTCAAATTTTAACTTTTTTAATGCTTCTGCTAGTGCGTTATTTAATGGCTCTTCTTCTTCTTTTTGTTGCTGCTTCATATATTTTTGCACGTAGCGTTTATCTGCTTTATTTCCTGATTCTTTCTTGCGGCGCTCTTGGAATGTAGAAAGCTTCTCGCGATATCCACATTTACATGCGAAGATTTGCCCATCTCCTTCACCGCGAAGTTCTAGTTTTTTCTTACATTGAGGGCATCTTGCATTTGTCGTACGGGATACATTTTTACGATGACCACATTCGCGGTCTTGGCATACAAGCATTTTACCTTTTTTGCCGTTTACTTCAAGCATCGGTTTTCCACAGTCTGGACAAGTTTTTGTTGAAATGTTTTCATGCTTATACTTTTTATCGCTTGATTTAATTTCAGCAACGATTTCTTTTGTATAGTTTTTCATCTCGGAAATGAAAATTTCTTTTTTTAATTTACCTTTTGCGATAGCTTCAAGTTTTTGTTCCCATTCAGCAGTTAGTGTAGGAGATTTTAGTTCTTCCGGTACTAAATCAAGTAACTGACGACCTTTTGATGTAATGTGAATATCTTTACCACGTTTTTCAATCAAGAATGAATTAAATAGTTTGTCAATAATGTCAGCTCGTGTAGCCACAGTACCTAATCCACCAGTTGATTTTAGCGTATCAGCAAGTTGTTTATTTTGCGTATCCATGTATTTTGTAGGGTTTTCCATTGCTGAAAGTAACGTTGCTTCATTAAAGCGTGCAGGTGGTTTTGTTTGACCTGATGTTTGAGCAATTAGTTTTACGCTTAATGTATCGCCTTTTTCAATGCGAGGTAAAATTTGCTCTTTTAAATCTTCAACTGCATCGTCATCTTCAAAGCGGTTTTCATATACTTCTTTCCAACCAGAATGTAAAATCGTTTTGCCACGTGCAACAAACGTTTCATCACCAATTTTCGTGCGTAATGTTAGTTGTTCATATTCAAAGGCTGGGAATAAAACTGCTAAGAAACGTTTTACCACTAAATCATAAATTTTGCGTTCTTTATCTGTGAAAGCTGAGAAATTCACATAGCTTTCCGTTGGGATGATTGCGTGATGATCGCTTACTTTACTATCATCAACAAATGCTTTAGTGGATTTTATAGGCTTATTTAAAATTTTATGAGCTAAAGGACGGTATTCTCCTACTCCACACGCTTTTAGACGCTCTGGAAGTGTTCCGACGATATCAGATGAAATATAGCGCGAATCTGTACGAGGGTAAGTGAGTACTTTATGTTGCTCATATAATTTTTGCATAATGTTTAATGTTTCTTTTGCAGAGTAACCAAAGATTTTATTCGCATCACGTTGTAGCTCAGTTAAATCATAAAGACCAGGAGCGAATGATTTTTTCTGCTTTTTCTCAATTTCCGTGACAGTGGCATTTTGTTTATCGAGTTTTTTCACAATCGTATCGATTTTCGCTTTATCAAAACTACGACCATTGCCTTTCCCATCTTGCCAAGTTAGCTTTAACTTATCTGTTGTTTGAGCTTCAATTCCGTAGTATGTTTGAGCTTTAAAGTTTTTAATTTCGTCTTCACGACCTGCAATGATAGCCACAGTAGGTGTTTGTACACGACCACAGTTTAGTTGAGCATTAAATCGAGTAGTTAATGCACGTGTTGCATTAAGCCCGATATACCAGTCAGCCTCCGAACGTGCGACAGCTGAAGCGTATAAATTTTCATATGCTTTACCTGGCTTTAAGTTTGCGAAGCCATCTTTGATTGCTTTATCGGTAACAGATGAAATCCATAGACGCTTGATAGGTTTATTAATTTTAACTTTATCAATAATCCAACGCGCGACTAATTCTCCCTCTCTTCCTGCGTCTGTAGCCACTATTATTTCAGTAACATCTTTTCTAATCAGTTGACTTTTAACGGCATTAAACTGTTTGCCAGTTTGCTTAATCACTGTCAATTTCAAACGTTCAGGTAGCATTGGCAGATCTTCTAAATTCCACTTTTTGTATTTCACATCATAGCTTTCTGGGTCTGCTAATGTAACAAGATGCCCTAAAGCCCAAGTAACGATATATTTATTACCTTCAAGATAACCATTTCCTTTTTTATCACACTTCAATACACGCGCAATATCACGTGCAACAGAAGGTTTTTCAGCAATTACAACACTTTTTGCCATATTTAAAACATCCTTTCAAGTTTCCGTAAGTTAAATATAGCATACATCCTTTGTGGATTCAGTTATGCCGAAGATTCTAACCTTTTGTTATGAATTAAATACTCTATATCTTTGACTAGTTAAGAGGGTGAAAATTTTAGTATTTCGGATATAACAAAATAGTAGGATATCTTTGTCCTTTTTTAAAAGGACAAACCATTATTTCACAAGGCGGAAAAGATCAAAACGCGATGTTGCGAAGTATATGAAACAATAAAATCAAGATGATGAGCCGCGTAATCCTGCGTTAGCGGAAGTTTTGGCAAAATTGAAATTTGGTTCAAAAGAAAAAGAAGAAAGTGCAATTTTTCTTATCTCAAAGGGAAGTTGGGCTTTTTATTAATTCTATAGATATAATAAGTTTCCTAATATGAATAAAAAAGCGATATAAACAATAATGGAATTCATTGACATTGTTAATGAATTTCATTATCATTAAGTTGGTAATCTGATTATTGCCAAAACGTCAGATTGAAAGTATAAAGTATACCTTTAATTGATAAAGAGAATCATTTTCTTTTCTATTATCTTATAAATAGACAAAGGGGGATAAAATGATAGGATTATAATCTGTATGAAATCAAATGATGGCGACAGAACATAATCTGCACCATGAAGAAATTATGAAAAAGAGATATTTGTTTATCATGCTTATTGTTTTATCAATTGTGTCTATTTTTATCGGTGTAAAAGAGGTTAATCTAGCAGATATTTTGCACTGGAATCAAGAAAAAATGCAAATTGTATTTATTAGTAGATTACCACGTCTAATCAGTATTATTGTTGCTGGTGTTAGCTTAAGTATAAGTGGTTTAATTATGCAGCAACTTAGCAGAAATAAATTTGTATCCCCGACAACTGCGGGGACAATGGATAGTGCAAAGCTAGGGGTTTTAGTTTCATTGATGCTATTCACGACAGCGAGCCCGCTTGAAAAAATGTTTGTTGCATTTGTCTTTGCATTAGCTGGTACATTTTTATTTATGCAAATTTTGAAGAGAATTAAGTTTAAGGATGCGATTTTTATCCCGCTTGTGGGAATTATGTTTGGGAACATTATCAGCTCTATAACGACATTCTTTGCTTATAAATACGACCTAATTCAGAACATTTCTGCATGGCTACAAGGGGATTTTTCAATGGTGATGAAAGGAAGATATGAAATTTTATATTTAAGTATCCCACTTGTCATTATCGCCTTCTTATATGCAAATCGATTTACAGTTGCTGGAATGGGTGAAGATTTTGCGGCCAACTTAGGGATGAATTACAACCGAGTGCTAAATATCGGGCTAATTATCGTTTCTTTAATCTCCGCATTAGTTGTTTTGACTGTTGGTATGATTCCATTTCTAGGGCTTATTATTCCGAATATTGTTTCTATTTATCGTGGAGATAATTTAAAGAATAGTTTACCTCATACTGCTTTACTAGGAGCGGTCTTTGTACTTGCTTGCGATATACTTGGCCGCGTCGTTATTTATCCGTACGAGATTTCTATTGGCCTTACAGTGGCAGTAATTGGAAGCGGAATCTTCCTTTATTTATTGATGAGGAGAAACGCATATGCAGCATAGAAAACAAACAAGTCATAAAAAAATGTTGGCAGTGCTTGCCATTGCATCAGTTGTAGCCATGGGGATATTTTTATTTATTAACTTAAATATGAATACATTAGATTATGCATTGCCAAGAAGAGGTAAGAAATTGTTGGCAATGGTTATAACGGGCGGAGCAATTGCGTTTTCGTCTATGATTTTTCAAACAATTAGTAACAACCGTATTTTAACACCAAGCATTATCGGTCTAGATTCACTTTATATGTTTATGCAAACATTTGTAGTGTTTGTATTCGGTTCAAAACATATCACAATGATGAATACAAATGTTAATTTTCTTGTATCAGTAAGCTTAATGGTTATTTTTTCACTGTTTCTTTATAAATTTCTCTTTAAGAGAGAAGGAAGCAATATTTATTTCTTATTGTTAATTGGATTAATATTTGGAACGTTCTTTCAAAGTTTATCCTCTTTTATGCAAGTACTCATTGATCCAAATGAGTTTCAAATTGTACAAGGGAAAATGTTTGCAAGTGTAAATAACGTGAGAACAGAGTTACTTGTAACGTCTATCATTGGGATTCTATTAGTTCTCGCTTACGTATATAAAGAACTGAAGTTATTAGATGTACTATCGCTAGGAAGAGAAGAGGCTATTAATTTAGGTGTAGATTACGATAAAGTTGTGAAAAAGCTTTTAATTGTAATTGCAATTCTAGTTTCTATTTCTACAGCGTTAGTTGGACCAATTACATTTTTAGGATTACTTGTAGTAAACGTTGCGCGTGAATGTTTACGTACATACAGGCACAAATATTTAATAGCAGGTTCTATCTTTATTAGTATTATTGCCCTAGTAGGGGGACAATTAATTGTTGAAAGGTTGTTTGAATTTAATACAACTTTAAGCGTTATTGTGAATTTTGTTGGTGGAGTATACTTCATCTATCTTCTATTAAAGGAGAGCAAGGCATGGTAGAAGTAAGAAATATATCAAAGCAATATGGAAATAACAATGTTGTTGAAGATGTTTCTATTAAAATAGAAAAAGGTAAAATCACATCTTTTATCGGACCGAATGGAGCTGGAAAAAGTACGGTTCTTTCTATGATGAGTAGGCTGTTACAAAAAGATGCTGGTGAAATCTATATAGAGGATAAAGAAATTGGCGAATGGAAGAGTAATGAGCTTGCCAAAAAAGTCTCTATTTTAAAGCAAACGAATCATATCAATTTAAGACTTACGATTCGGGAATTAGTTAGTTTTGGGAGATTTCCGTATTCACAAGGAAATCTGTCCGAAGAAGATTGGAATCATATCGAGGAAGCCATTAACTATATGGAGCTTGAAGATATTCAATATAAGTACTTAGATCAGCTTAGTGGTGGGCAGCGGCAAAGGGCATATATCGCTATGGTTATTGCTCAAAATACAGAATATATTTTGCTAGATGAGCCATTGAACAACTTAGATATGAAGCATTCCGTACAAATTATGAAAGTGCTAAGACGCTTAGTTGAAGAACTGGGTAAAACAGTTGTAATTGTAATCCATGATATTAACTTTGCTTCTTGTTACTCTGATTATATCGTTGCTTTAAAAGATGGAAAAGTAATGAAAGAGGGAGCAACAAATGAAATCATTGACCCGATTGTTTTGAAGGATATTTATGACATGGATATTCATATTGAAGAAATAGCGGGAAATAATATTTGTATTTATTTTTCATAAGAGGAAGTTATTTTGATAGTACTAGCTTGCTATCGATTTAAATAATTTTAAAAAATTTATAGAGGTGATTGAAGTGAAGAAATTAGCGATGCTACTATTAACTTTCATACTTGCTATCGTCGCGGTAGCATGTAGCAATAACGCTTCTTCTGAGAAGAAGACAGAAGCGAGTGAAAGTAAATCAAAAGAGATGACGATTAAGCACAAATTAGGAGAAACGAAAGTTAAAACTAACCCGAAAAAAGTTGTCGTATTTGACTTTGGTTCCTTAGATACATTAGATAAATTAGGTGTTGAAGTAACTGGTGTACCACAAAAGAATACACCAGAGTACCTTTCTAAATATAAAGATAAAAAGTATACAAACGTTGGTGGTTTAAAAGAGCCAGATTTTGAAAAAATTAACGAAATTGCACCAGATTTAATTATTATTTCTGCAAGACAAGCTGATTCATATAAAGAATTCTCAAAAATTGCTCCAACAATTTATGTAGAACAAGATACTAAAGATTATATGAAATCATTTAAAGACAACACAGAAATGTTAGCAAAAATCTTTGGAAAAGAAGATAAAGCGAAAAAAGAAATTGCAGCAGTTGAAAAGGATGTAAAAGCATTAAATGAAAAAGCTACGAAAAGTGACAAAAAAGGTTTAGTTATTAAAGCAAATGACGGTAAAGTAAGTGCGTATGGTCCGGAATCTCGTTTTGGTATTATCCACGATGTGTTTGGAGTAATTCCTGCGGATAAAGAGATTCAAGCATCTACTCATGGTAATAACGTGTCATTTGAATATATTCTCGAAAAGAACCCTGATTACTTATTCGTAATCGATAGCGGTGTTGTTACTGGTGGTAAATCTTCTGCGAAACAAGTAGTTGAAAATGAACTTGTTAACAAAACAAATGCTGCGAAAAATAACAATGTAATCTATTTAGATGCAAACTACTGGTACCTATCTGGTGGCGGACTTGAGTCTGTATCAGAAATGGTGAAAGAAGTATCTAAAGGCTTAAAATAATATGAAAGATAGTGGTAGGGATTTTAATGTCCTATCACTATTTTATATATATAAATCCATTTTGATTTTTCAATATATAAGTCGCTGCTCCGAAGAACAAAAAGTGACCCGCTCTCATTTTGTTTGAACTTGGCATGGGGCTAAAAGAGGACCTGACCGCTTCTATGCATGGCCGGATGGTCTCTCCCACCTAAAAAAAGGGTTTTTATCGTTTTTTCAATTTGTACTTACATATTAAGATGACAAAAACTTGTAACTTGTTATTTTAAGAGAATAAGAGTAGACTCTGAATTAGATGAATAAGAAAACACATGGGAGTTTGCGGAAGCAAACTGAGAGTACGGCTAATCTGTCGTTGACCATTTGAACCTGTTGGATAATGCCAGCGTAGGGAGAGTGTAAAAGCACATATTCAGGCACTTTGCATACGCGAAGTGTCTTTTTGTGTATCTCCCATTACTAAATTAGGAGATGAAAAGAATGAATATAAAAGAAATTGCAAAAGTAGTGGAAGTAGTAAGAGAGTCTAATCCACTTGTGCATAATATTACAAATGTTGTTGTGACAAATTTTACGGCCAATGGTTTACTTGCAGTAGGAGCATCACCAGTTATGGCGTATGCAAAAGAAGAAGTGGCTGAAATGGCTAGCATTGCAGGAGCACTTGTTTTAAATATGGGTACGCTTCGCCCTGAAGAAGTAGAAGCAATGCTAATTGCTGGAAAGTCTGCGAATACACATCATGTACCAATATTATTTGATCCAGTTGGTGCTGGAGCTACTTCTTACCGAACTGAAGTAGCAAGACATATTCCAAGTGAAGTGAAATTAGCAATGATTCGCGGGAATGCAGCGGAAATTGCTAATGTTATCAATGAAAAATGGGAAATTAAAGGTGTTGATGTTGGTGCTGGAAATGGAGATGTTGTAGGAATTGCGAAACAAGCAGCAGATGAACTAGATACAGTCGCGGTTATTACCGGAAAAGAAGATGTTGTAACAAATGGTGAGCGAACTTTTATCATTCGTAACGGCCATCCAATCTTAACGAAAGTTACAGGGACGGGATGTTTGTTAACTTCTGTAATGGGAGCATTTGCAGCGGTTGAAAAAGATTATGTGAAAGCAGCAGTTGCTGCATTAACGTTTTATGGGGTAGCAGCAGAAATCGCTGCTGCAAAAACCGTGGAGCTAGGACCGGGCAGTTTCCAAATCGAATTTTTGAATCAGCTAGCAAACATTACTGTGGATGATATTGAACAATATGGAAATATCCAAGAAGTGCAGTAAGAAAGGATGAGGGAAATGGCGCGCATTAATCAACAGCAAATGTCCAAATTATTGCAAGTGTATTTTATTATGGGTAGTAACAATTGCCAAAAGGATCCATTACGAGTAATGAAAGAAGCGCTAGATGGTGGAGTGACCCTTTTTCAATTTCGTGAAAAGGGTGAAGGAGCTTTAACTGGAAAAGAACGAGTCCATTTTGCAAAGCAGTTACAAGCACTTTGTAAAGAATATAATGTTCCATTTATTGTGAATGATGATGTAGACTTAGCAATTGAATTAGATGCAGATGGTATTCATGTTGGACAAGATGATGAAGGAATTACATTCGTTCGTGAAAAAATGGGAGATAAAATTGTTGGGGTATCTGCCCATACGATAGAAGAAGCACGCTTTGCCATTGCAAATGGGGCGGATTATTTAGGAGTAGGACCTATTTTTCCGACGAGTACGAAGAAAGATACAAAAGCGGTGCAAGGAACGAAAGGGTTGCGTCATTTTAGAGAGGCAGGGATTACAGTTCCGATTGTTGGTATTGGAGGAATTACAGTTAAAAATGCTGCTTCTGTTATAGAGGCAGGGGCTGATGGCGTTTCTGTTATTTCTGCAATTAGTTTAGCAGATTCGCCTTATGAAAGTACGTCTTTACTGACAGGTATTTTTAATGATAAAGTGAAACTTTAATTAGTGGGGGGTTCTTCATCCCATACTGATTATCATCCCTCACCAATTGGGATTTTACGGTCAGTTAATCTCCCACCTATCTTCCTCGTTTCTCTCTGAATCTTGAGGTGGGGGTCTTACTGCCCGCGAATAGCGGGATAAATAGTGAAAATTGTTGATATATGGGAAGAACCATTTCTAATCTGAAAAAATGGTTTTTTGTCGTATAAAACAAAGTGTGCGGCTCAAACTAATATGTATGAACATATATCGTTTCGGAGGGGAACATATGATTTCTTTACAAGATATTATAGCTGCTCATGAGAAAATGAAAGGCATTGTCCATATGACACCACTAGATTATTCAAGTACATTTAGTGAACTATCGCATAATGAAGTATATTTGAAACTCGAAAATTTACAAAAGACGGGTTCTTTTAAAGTACGTGGTTCTTATAATAAGATGGTTTCTCTTGATAAAGGTGAATTAGAAAATGGGGTTGTTGCAGCGTCTGCTGGAAATCATGCACAAGGAGTTGCCTATTCTAGTAATATGCTCGGTATTCCTTGTACGATTGTGATGCCAAAAGGTGCCCCGCTTAGTAAAGTGCTTGCGACTAAGCGATATGGTGCACATGTAGAGTTGCAAGGTGATGTATTTGACGATGCTTTAGCTTACGCACTTGATTTAAAAGAACAAACGGGAGCGAAGTTTGTTCACCCGTTTGATGATGAGGCTGTCATTGCTGGTCAAGGTACAGTTGGATTAGAAATTATGCAGCAGTTTGATGATATAGATGCAGTAATCTGTCCTGTTGGAGGCGGAGGTTTAATTGCAGGTATAGCGATGGCGATTAAAGAACAGAAGCCATCGGTAAAAATATATGGTGTACAAGCGCTTGCTTGTCCAGGTATGAAGCAATCCTTTGAAGAAAAGAAGGTAATTACAGTAGAATCTTCGCCGACTATGGCAGATGGAATCGCGGTAAAAAGACCAGGTGAGCTTACTTTTCAGCTTGTAGAGCGCTACGTAGATGATATTTTTTGTGTGGATGAAATGGAAATTGCACGAACGATGCTAATGCTACTTGAACGCAATAAATTATTAGTAGAGGGGTCCGGTGCTAGTTCATTAGCGGCGCTACTATATCAAAAAGTACCTGTGAAGGAAAAAAAGGTTGTGTCAGTTTTAAGTGGAGGGAATGTCGACGTAAACTTTATCACTCGTATTATTGAACATGGAATGGTTGAAGCTGGTCGATTTGTTCACATTGCGACAACAATTAAGGATAAACCAGGACATTTGCAACACTTACTTGAAATTGTGACAAATTTTGAAGCGAACGTATTACATATTCATTTAGAGAGAATTGGAACAAAGGTGTTTCCTGGGTATGCGCAGCTCCATTTATCATTAGAAACGAAAAATAAAAATCATATTGAAGAAGTGCTAAGCGCGATAGAGAAGAAAGGATATAATGTAGAGGTTATTGAATAAAGAATTTAAACAAACGTTTGATTAAATGAAAAAAGCACAAACTTTATTCAGAAAAAGTTTGTGCTTTTTATATATTAAAACATAATTGAAATTAGTAGCATCCCAATTCCAATGGAAGCAAATGTTGCGACCAGACCAGGAATCATAAAGCTATGATTTAATACATATTTACCAATACGTGTTGTTCCTGTACGGTCAAAGTTGATCGCAGCAACAATTGTTCCGTAGTTCGGAATGAAGAAATATCCGTTTACTGCAGGGAACATCGCAATAAGAAGTGCTGGTGAAATACCAAGTGATAATCCGAGTGGCACTAACGCACGTACTGTTGCTGCCTGGCTATACAGTAAAATAGATAGAATAAATAATGCAATAGCGAATAACCATGGTGCGCTTGTTACTAAGTGTTGAATCGATCCTTGAATCGTACTTAAGTTTCCGTTAAAGAATGTGTCTCCCATCCAAGCGATACCGAAGATTGCAACAACGGCTGTAGCACCAGCTTTGAAGACATTTCCAGATACAATGCTTTCTACATTTGGCTTACAGAAGATAATAATAAGAGCAGCAATTGTTAACATTACCATTTCAATTGTGTTTGGCATTGAAAGCCGAACTAATTTTCCGTCTATCATCCATCCTGGACGAAGTGCTTCGAATGAACCAAGAAGAACAACAAAAATAGTTGCAAATAAGAAGAGAACAACAGATAATTTGGCGCCCTTTGCACCGATAAATTCTTTCTTTTCTTCAAGTTTAGGAATCATTCCTTCTTTTAATCGTTTCAAGTATTCAGGGTCTTCATTTAACTCTTTACCCATTTTGCTGGCAACGAAAGCAGCTAGCATACAAGCGATGAAAGTAGAAGGAATACTTACTTTTAAAATATCTAACAATGTAATTTTATAATCAGCTAGCATTGCTAACAGGGCCACAGTTGCAGCAGAGATTGGACTTGCTGTAATTGCTTGTTGCGAAGCGATTACGGCAATTGACATCGGGCGTTCAGGTCTAATTCCTGATTCACGTGATACCTCTGCAATAACGGGAAGTACGGAATAGGCAACATGTCCAGTTCCAGCGCACAATGTAAATAAATATGTCACAATAGGTGCGAAAAATGTAATGCGCTTCGGGTTTTTACGAAGTGCTTTTTCTGCAAGATGAACAAGGTAATCCATTCCACCTGCAGCTTGTAAGGCACCTGCAGCTGTAATGACTGCTAAAATCATCAGCATAACGTCAATAGGAGGAGCTGTAGGTTGTAAATGGAATACGAATACAAGTATTGCCATACCAACGCCACCCATTACCCCTAGTCCAACTCCACCAAGGCGTGCACCGATAAAAATGCAGAGTAATAAGGTAAGAAATTGTAGCCAAAACATGATAAACTACCTCCAAAATTTATATGGTAAGATATTTTTGAATAATTTAATTTGAATGATAATTATTAAATTATTCAAATAAAGACCTGTTAAATCAACCTTTTTATTATATAACACATAAAATGTAACATTCACTATATTTTGTGACATTATTTTGGAAAAACAATTACTTTAATTTAATATATAAATAAGAAATAATGGACGTATAGTGAATGTGTTGCAAAGAAAAAAGCAGAAACGAATTCATCTGTTTCTGCTTTTTTCTTATGAAATAGACTTATTTTAGAGATTCTTTAATTTGTGTGAAAATATTAATAGCAAAAATGATAATAGCAAGAACAACAAGAATACTTCCACCAGCAACAAAAGGTATAGCTGCATGGTAGCCATAAATCTCAAGAGCAAGTGCAATCATTATAATCGGTAGTCCGATATGTAAGAGCCAAAAATGCCATTTACCAAGTTTTGAGGCACCAGCTTCTTTGAAAATATAGTATAAAATATATGAACAATAGATTATGAGCGGTATCATATTATGAAAAAATGTAGATTTGTTTGTTTGAAAAAATAAATCATGCTACAATGAAAACGAATTAAGACCGGGGAGCCAATTGGCTGAGAGGATGTAAGTAAGCATCGACCCTCAACCTGATCTGGATAATGCCAGCGTAGGGAGTTACTTAAAGTGATGTAAGCAGATGTTATTGTATAATAACTTGCATACAAGGCTTTCCTACGTATTTTGTAGGAAAGCCTTTTCTTTTTACAGAACATATTTTGCAAGGGGGATTTTCGGATGTCACAACAAGTTACAATTTCATTTTCAGTCGTACCACAAGCAAAAACGAAAGATGTGTATGCCGTTGTTGATAAAGCAATTGAAGTCGTACAACAATCGGGTGTTCGTTATGAAGTAGGTGCGATGGAAACAACACTAGAAGGAGAATTAGACGTGCTTCTTGATGTCATTAAGCGTGCACAACAAGCTTGTGTTGATGCTGGAGCAGAAGAGGTTATTACTTCTATTAAAATTCATTATCGTCCAAGTACAGGTGTAACGATTGATGAGAAAGTTTGGAAGTACCGTGATGAATATGAAAAACCAGAAACGATCTAACATAACAATTACAATGATTTGGCTAATCCTTCTCATTTCTATATGGGAAGGATCTGTTTCATTATTTCGAATTGAACCGTGGATTTTACCCAAGCCTTCTACTATTGTACAGGAACTCATTGGAATGAAAGATTTATTGTTGCCAAATACAATGCAAACACTACAAGAAGTTATCATCGGATTATTCTTTGCGATTTTACTTGGAACGAGTATTGCAATTATTATGGATGTGATTCCGTTATTTCGTGTGTTAATTAATCCGTTACTCGTTATTTCACAAACCATTCCGATTGTCGTACTAGCCCCTCTATTTATTATTTGGTTTGGATATGGAATGCTCCCAAAGGTGATGGTCGTTATTCTTGTTTGTTTCTTTCCAATTGCTCTTAGTATTTTAGAAGGTTTTCAAACAGTAGATAAAAACATGCTCAAGTTGCTGCAAACAATGCGTGCGACAAAATGGCAAATCTATCAGAAGGTAAAATTCCCTGCCGTGCTTCCATATTTTTTCTCTGGATTAAAAATTGCGGTTACATATAGCGTGATGGGAGCAATTATCGGGGAGTGGCTTGGTGCGAGCGAGGGATTAGGTGTTATGCTTACTCGTGCAACAAAATCCTTTTTAACAGCTCGTGTATTTGGTATTGCAGCAATTATTGTCATGGTGACATTGCTCTTGTATTTTATCGTAGAATTTATGGCAAGACTAACAGCACCATGGATATACAGAAAGGACGACAGAAAATGAAAAAAGGCTTAAAAGTGATGCTAGCTGCAATACTTGCAGCTGGTGTTGTTGGCTGTAATGCGGCGAAGAAAGAAGAGAGCGCAGATAAAGAAAAGAAAGTAAAAGTTGTTTTAGACTGGTTCCCGAATACAAACCATACTGGTTTATATGTAGCAAAGACGAAAGACTACTATAAAAAACAAGGTTTAGACGTAGAAATCATTCAGCCGGGTGATAACGTATCGGCAGAGCAAATGATTGCATCAGGAAAAGCTGATTTCGGTGTAAGTTATCAAGAAAACGTAACATCAGCTCGTGTTGAAGGAATACCGGTTGTTTCAATTGGAGCAATTATTCAACATAATACATCTGCATTTGCATCACTGAAAAAAGATAATATTACCTCTCCGAAAGGGTTTGAAGGTAAGCGCTACGGCGGTTGGGGTGCACCAGCAGAAGAAGCGACGTTAAAAACAATTATGGATAAGCATCAAGCTGATTTTAGTAAAGTAGAAAAGGTTGTTCTTGGACAAACAGATTTCTTTAAATCAATTGGCCGCGATGCAGACTTTGAATGGATTTATTATGGCTGGGATGGCATTGAAGCAAAACGACAAGGAAAAGAATTAAATACGATCATGGTAAAAGATTTAGATCCAGCGTTAGATTTCTATAGTCCTGTCATTATTACAAGTGAAAAGCATACAAAGCAAGATAAAGATTTTGTGAAAAAATTCATGAACGCAACGGCAGAAGGATATAACTTTGCAATTAAAGAGCCAAAAGAAGCGGCTGATATTTTAATTAAAAATGTACCGGACATTAATAAAGAGTTAGTACAAGAGAGCCAAAAATGGTTAAGTACGAAGTATCAAGACGATGCGAAAGCGTGGGGAGTACAGAAGGAAGAAGTTTGGACGAATTATATGAATTTCTTACACGATAACAAAGTTATTAAAAAGAAAATTGATGTAAAAGATGCCTTTACAAACGAGTTCCTTCCAAGTGAAAAATGAACGGATTACAAATAAAAGATGTTGTGAAAGCATTTGATGGGAAAAATGTACTAGAAAAGATTAGTGCTTCTATACAAGAAGGTGAGTTTGTCTCGTTTGTAGGCCCAAGTGGTTGCGGAAAAAGTACGTTATTAAATCTGATTGCGAGTGTTGAAGAGGCAACTAGTGGTGAGGTAATCTATAACGATACCCTTGTTCAAAAACAGGATAGTGTAAGTTATATGCCGCAACAAGATTTGTTGCTCCCGTGGCGTTCAGCACTACAAAATATTGTTCTTCCATTAGAAATTGATGGGAAGCCAAAGAAAGAGAGACTTACAGAAGGAATGGAAGCCTTGCAACAATTTGGTCTAGCTGAATACGCAAATCATTATCCAGATGCATTATCCGGTGGTATGCGTCAGCGTATTAGTTTCCTTCGTACCTATTTATGCGAAAAGCCGATTATGCTGCTTGATGAACCCTTTGGTAAGTTAGATGCATTTACAAAAATGGAAGTGCATCGTTGGCTTTTAGATTCATGGCATCAAGAGAAGCAAACAATCGTGATGGTAACCCATGACTTAGATGAAGCGATTCTATTATCTGATCGTGTATTCATTATGTCACAAAGGCCAGCTACGATTGTAGGTGAAGTAAAGGTTAACTTACCACGTCCTCGAACGATGGAAATGTTAACATCTCTTGAGTTAAAAGAAGATAAGGCCGAGATTTTAGGGATATTGTCTCCTTATATGCGGAAGTAATGAAAGTTTCTTAACAGTTTTTGTGACTGTTAAGAAGCTTTTTGTTTTAGAGGGAGGAACAATGGGTTAAATGATTGAACAAAGAGTGGATTTACTCATTTTAGATTTTACAAGTCTGTATGCAATGGAGAAAATGTCCAAAGAAATTTTTAAAGAAAAAGAGGAACCAAAAGATTCATAACGAATAAAATATAAGAGCATGGTGCATGCTTATTATAAGACAATAATGATTTATAAAGGAGTGAAAGGATAAGATGACTTTATCAACTGTTCTTCAAATGGTTTTAGCTTGATATGGGAGAAGTCTGCCCATTTTTAAAGTTTAAGCCAAATTGAAGACAGCAGGTAAAGAACCTTAATCCTTTTTTACGATAGTAATGTGTAATGGGTAAGGTGTGTTCACCTTACCCATTTTTCATATATACAATTAAATAAGATCTTTATTTTGCAGTTCTCCCTATTTGGCTTGTTAGTTATAAAGAAAAGGAGAGAACAAAAATGAGCGTATTAACAGTAGAAAATCTTACACATACGTATGGAGATAAAACCATTTTATATAATGCTTGTTTTCGATTATTACAAGGTGAACATGCGGGGCTTGTCGGAAGTAATGGTGCAGGAAAGTCAACATTGCTTCGGCTTTTAATAGGAGAAGTTTTGCCTGATGGGGGAATGATTGAATGGTTTCCGCATGTAAAGGCGGGGTTTTTAGAGCAGCATATTGATTTACAAGAAGGAACAACAATTGAGGAATATTTACAAAGTGCATTTTCTCATTTGTATGCGATTGAACGTGAAATGATAGTCATTGCTGAAAAGATGGCAAAGGAAACAGACTTAGATAAGTTATTAGTACACTATGGGGAATTACAAAATATACTAGAGGGTTCAGATTTTTATCAAGTTCATACGAAAATAGAAGAAGTAGCAGCTGGTTTAGGATTGTTAGACTTAGGGATGAAAAAAGATGTTTCAAAATTAAGTGGTGGCCAGCGTACAAAGTTATTACTTGGGAAGCTTCTTTTAGAGAAGCCACATGTTTTACTATTAGATGAACCAACAAACTATTTAGATACAGTTCATATAGATTGGCTAAGGGCGTATTTACAAGCGTATGAGCATGCCTATATTGTTGTGTCACATGATGAATCATTTTTAAACAATATTACGAATGTTATTTATCATTTAGAAGGGCAAACAATAAAGCGCTATACGGGGAATTATGAAAGATTTTTAGAAAGTTATCGCTTGCAGAAGCAGCAATTGCAAGTGGCTTATACGAGACAACAAAAGGAAATTGCAAATTTAGAGAGTTTTATTCAAAAAAATAAAATTCGAAAAGCAAAGCAGGCAAAAAGCCGTGAAAAGGTATTGGAGAAAATGAAAAAAATTGGAAAACATAACGATGTACCACGGTCGCGTTTTCATTTTCAGATTCACACTGAGCCTGTGAGCCGCATATTACAAGCACAGCAAATTCAAATTGGTTACGTGGAACCATTGTTTCCATCCCTTAATTTACAAGTGAAAAGGGGCGAAAAGATTGCAATTGTTGGTCATAATGGAATTGGAAAAACAACAATGCTAAAAACGTTGTTAGGACAATTAGAACCATTAAGCGGGAGAGTTCATATTGGAGAGCGGGTACAACCTGCATATTTTGCTCAAGAAGAATTTAGGGTAGAAGTTACACCACTTGAGCAAGTATGGTCAGGGCGTCCGGATATGACGCAAAAAGAAATTCGGCAATCCCTAGCAAGATGTGGTTTGAAGGCCGATCACATTCGGCAATCTCTATGCTCTTTAAGTGGTGGAGAACAAACGAAGGTACGTTTATGTGAACTTATGTTAATGCGGAGTAATGTTTTAATTCTAGATGAGCCGACGAATCATTTAGATGTACAGGCGAAAGAGGCATTGAGAGAAGCTTTAGAACACTATCAAGGGACAATTTTACTCGTTTCTCATGAACCTTCTTTTTATGAATCTTGGGTGACGAGAGTTTGGAATCTGGAGGAAATGAACGTTACTAAAAAATAAGAGAGCCGTTTATTTAGGAGTGTAATGGGCAAGGCATAAAATATTTTAGTATAAATAATATGAAAGCAGCTACATGTTACGTAGCTGCTTTCATATTATTTATTGATTTACTTGTAGTCGTTCTTGAATGAATAATAGTAATTTAACAATACTTTCTTCCGTATAAATATCAAATTTTTGTCGATGAAATTCACCATGTTCGTTATAAAAAATAAGTTCTCCTTTACCAGCAACTTCGTTTATCAACATATGAAAACTAAGTGGCGTTGCTACGATGGAGCCGTTATCATCTCGTAAAAGTATTTGGCATAGTGTTCCTTGTTGTGCCTCTTCATATAAAAAATCGTAATGAAAGGATTGAGAGAGTTTTTCTATCTGAGATAATAGTAGGGTTTGTATAGCATGTTTATCTTGCATACAGTATAACCTCTTTTCGTTTGTTTATATAAAGTATTTGCTGTTCTAGTATATTAACGATAGGGATACTTTGTACATAGCTATTGCCCATTACGTCTAGAGACTACCAAATAGATAATTAGAAGAAAGAAATCAATTATTCGTAAATAAATTATATTCAGAAAAATCCTATTGACAAAATTTTTTGTGAGATTTACTATTAGTACCATAGTTTTTGAAAAATTTAATACAAATACTCTTATCCAGAGAGGCGGAGGGACTGGCCCTATGATGCCCGGCAACCGAGCTTATGAATTATAAGCTAAGGTGCTAATTCCTGCAAAACGATTTTCGTTTTGGAAGATAAGAGAGGAGCCTATTTTGTCTATTCGACACCTCTCTTATTTGAGAGGTGTTTTTTGTTTAAGAACAGATATATATAAGGGGGAATTGTATATGAAAAAGTTGTTGTTAAGTATTGTAAGTGGAACAGTATTGTTATTAGGCGCATGTAGTGCTGATTCGGGGAAGGAAGCAAAAGCGCTAGATGAGAAAAAGATTACAGTTGGTGTAACAGGTGGACCACATGAGCAGATTTTTGAAAAAGTAAAAGAAGTGGCGGCAAAAGATGGTCTACAAGTTGATTTAAAGGTATTTAATGATTATGTAGCACCAAATGTATCGTTAGACGAAAAAGACATTGATGTGAATAGCTATCAAACGAAATCCTATTTAGATGTATTTAAAGCAGAACGCAATATGAAATTGACAGAAGTATTTTCAACGGTAACGTTCCCAATGGGAGTATATTCTAAAAAACTGAAAGATGTAAAAGAGTTAAAAGATGGAGATGCAATTGCTTTACCCAATGATCCAACGAATGAACTTCGGGCATTAAAATTATTTGAAAAAGCAGGTGTTTTAAAGGTTGATCCAAAAGCAACCGAGAAAGCAACTGTAAAAGATGTGATTGAGAATCCGAAGAATTTGAAAATTGTTGAATTAGAGGCGTCACAATTACCAACGCAGCTAGATGAAGTGAAAGCAGCGGCGATTAATACGAATTTTGCATTAGGTGCAAAACTAAATCCAGCTAAAGATTCTATTTTCCGTGAAGGAAAAGATTCACCATATGTAAACTGGGTGGTTGTTCGTACGGGAAATAAGGATGATGCAGCTGTAAAAAAATTAAAGAAAGCGTATCAATCTAAAGAAGTTAAAGAGTTTATTGAGAAAAAATTCGATGGTTCTGTTTTGCCATCTTGGTAGGAGCTGACTATAATGATTGAACTGAAAAATGTATCCAAAGTATTTACAACAAAAAAAGGTAAGGTTGAAGCTCTTAAACCAATTTCTCTTAAAGTAGAGAAAGGAGAAGTATTTGGAATCATCGGATATAGTGGCGCTGGTAAAAGTACATTAATCCGTTGTGTAAATTTATTAGAAAAACCAACAACAGGAAATATAATTGTAAATGAAAAAGATTTAACAACTTTATCTACAAAAGAGTTAGCGCAAGCGAGACAAAAAATCGGGATGATTTTTCAAGGATTTAACTTATTAAAAACAGTCAATGTTTATGAAAATATTGCATTACCTTTACGTCTAGCTGGGATTCCAAAAACTGAAATTGAAAAAAGAGTAGAAAAATATTTAAGTATTGTTGACCTTTTTGATAGAAAAGATGCATATCCAAGTGAGCTTTCTGGTGGTCAAAAACAGCGTGTTGCGATTGCGCGTGCACTATCCTATGAACCAGAAATTTTGCTAAGTGATGAAGCGACAAGTGCATTAGACCCAGAAACAACAGATTCTATTTTAGATTTGCTACTAGAGATCAATGAGAAAATAGGTATTACGATTTTGCTAATTACACACGAAATGAATGTAATTCAGCGTATATGTGATCGAGTTGCTGTAATGGAGAATGGGGCTGTGGTTGAGAGTGGCACAGTAAAGGATATTTTTACAAATCCGCAACATGTAACCACGAAAAAATTTGTAAACAGCGCTTTTGCAGCTAAAATTCCGGAAGAAGTACAGAAAGAGCTAAAAAACACTGGGGAGATTGTAACACTTTCGTTTATAGGGAACTCTTCAGGAGAACCAGCATTGGCTGTTGCTACAAAACGATTCCAAGTGTATCCCAATATTTTATCTGGTAATATTACACAATTAAAGCATGAAGCGTACGGTAAACTCGTTGTTCATATGCAAGGTGAAGAAAACGAGGTACATAGAGCTTTAGTATTTTTACAGGAACAAGGAATCATCGTAGAAGGAGGTAGGAAAGAGTATGGGAAACAAGTCCTTTTTGGATGAATGGAGTAACGTGATATGGGAAGCAACGATTCAAACGTTTCAAATGACATCAATTTCACTACTTATATCAATTATTATTGCATTGCCACTAGGAGTAACACTTGTTTTAACAAGGCCTGGTGGTCAACTAGAGAATAAAATCGTATACCCTATTTTTAATACAATTATTAATGTCATTCGTTCTATTCCATTTATTATTCTATTATTCTTCATTCTACCGTTTACAAAACTGCTTATGGGAACTTCAATTGGTGTGAAAGGTGTGATTGTACCGCTTGTTGTATTTACAGCTCCTTATATTGCACGTTTAATGGAAACAGCTTTACTAGAAGTGGATCGTGGTGTAATTGAGGCGTATCAAGCAATGGGAGTTTCTACTATAAAAATTATTTGGCACGTTATGGTTAGAGAAGCGCGTCCATCGCTTGTGCTCGGCTTGACCATCGCAACGATTGGATTAATCGGTGCAACTGCGATGGCTGGACTTGTAGGAGCAGGTGGTCTTGGAGATTTAGCATATCGATTCGGTCATTTGCGTTATGAGCCAGAAGTGATGTATGCAACAGTCTTTATCCTAATTATTCTTGTTCAAGGATTACAATCTCTAGGGAACGGGATTGCGAGAAAATTAAAGAAAGATTGAAAAAGTGCGGTAGCTCTAATATAAGAGGTACCGCACTTTTTTATTTTTTGGAATATAGGTATAAATAAAATTGAGACCTAATTTTTTTAGATACCATATCGTGGTATCATTTGAATTTTTCGTGTAAAATAATAGTAAAAATATGTAATAGAAGAATTAATAGCATATATTGAAGAACAAGGATGATTACTTTTATTCATAAAAACCGGAAATTGTGGCGTGATGTGATGTTAGAGAAGGTAAATCGTTTGTTAAAGCATTATAAAAATGTGGAAAATATTGTCGTTTCGTTGGAGGATATGAAAGAAATTTCAGCGAAGTATTTAGTATTTACAGCACCAACAGTTTTATTATTTCATCAAGGAAAAGAAATACTTTGTGAGTCACGATTTATTTCCTTAGGGGATATAGAATGAAGATTACAAATGTTCGGAAAATGAAAGGGGGATTTCATATGGGATTTGTAATAGCGGTATTATTGTTTTTAGTTTTAATTGGAATGATTGTAAAATCAATTAGATCGAATAAACGGAAAGTAAATCTTTATAAATCAGGTACTGGTGATAGTACATCCACTACGGCTACTTCTACACCATTTTTCTTTGCAGGATCTGATAGCGATAATTCACATGATTGTGGAAGTTCGTTTGGAGGAGATAGCGGTTTTTCAGGTGGTGATGGCGGTAGCTGTGGCGGCGGTGGAGATTAAAAAAATACGCTCTTTATGGGCGTACTTCTTTTTAAACAAACGTTTGATTAGTTGACTTGAATCCGTATAGAATCAGCTAAACAAACGTTTGTTTAAATGCAATGTATTAATAAATAAGGAATATATGATGTTATAAGGGGAATGAACATGGAGAAGAAGCCGAAAGTTAAAAATAAAGGGAAGGTAGCTTTATTTTTATTAGTTGCAGGGGGAGTATTTATTGTTAAACTTGGTTTGAAGGTTGGAGCTATTCATACACTTCGAACATGGTTTGAGAATACTTTTTCCTAAATAAGGAATATGCCCTCTTGTAAAAGAGGGTTTATATTTGTTAATATTAGACTGAACGGTCGGTTTGGTGAGGTGTGAACATGAGGAAGAGTGCAGAAGAGATAAAAAAAGAAATAGCGTACCAAGCGGAAGAGTTATTTTCACAAAAAGGATACGCTGCAACATCTATGGAAGATATTTGTGAAATTACTGAACGTAGTAAAGGTAGCATTTATTATCATTTTAAAAGCAAGGAAGAATTATTTTTATTTGTAGTAAAACAACATACGTATGATTGGCTTGAAAAGTGGAATGAAAAAGAAAAGCATTATCATACGAGTACCGAAAAATTATATGGGCTTGCAGAGTACCACGTGGAAGATATACAACAGCCTATTTTTAGTGCCGTGGAAGAGTTTTCTACAAGTCAAATTGTGAGCAAAGAAACTCTGGATGAAATGCTGGTTTTAGCAAGGGCATCATATGGTGTTTTTGAAAAATTAATTGAAGAAGGTATAAAATCTGGAGAATTCCGTCAAGGAGATACCAGGGATCTTATGTACATTGTAAATGGCTTATTATCAGGGCTTGGGGTACTTTACTATGAGCTAGACTCTACAGAAATGAAACGCATTTACAAGAAGGCAATAGATGTACTGCTACAAGGAATGGCAGCTGAATCTTAAATCAGCAGCTTTTCTTTCATACTAAATTAGACTGGACGGTCGGTTTATAAAGGGGAGATAGTATGAAATCTTTATTTAAAAATCGAGCATTTATGCTTGTTATGGCGTCTGATATTTTACAGCAGTTTGCAATTTGGATTCGAAATATGGCACTTTTGTATTTCGTTATGGAGCGAACAAATAATGATCCCGTTTCAGTTTCATTATTATCGGTTATGGAATACGCACCCATTTTTGTTTTTTCATTCATTGGTGGTGCGTTAGCAGATCGTTGGAATCCGAAACGAACGATGGTAGTAGGGGATATGCTGAGTATGGTATCTATTATTGGAATTGTGTTCTTGTTAAAAATGGATTATTGGCAGGCTATATTTTTTGCAGCGCTTGTTTCAGCGGTTGTTGGACAATTTTCTCAGCCTTCATCGTCACGAATATTTAAACGCTACGTAGAAGAAAAACATGTTGCAAATGCAATTGCAATAAACCAAACGCTACAGTCACTATTTATGATTTTTGGGCCAGTTGTAGGATCGATTGTTTATACACAGCTTGGGTTGTTTATTTCACTATATAGCTTAATTGGATTGTTTGTGTTATCGGCTATTACTCTTCCGTTTTTACCAAGATGGATAGAAAAAGAGAAAACTGAGGGTATTTCATTATGGAATGATATAAAAGAGGGATGGAGGTATGTCCTTCAAACAAAAAATTTATGTATGATTACAATTACTTTCGCAATTATTGGATTAGCAGTAGGATTAACAAATCCATTAGAAATATTTCTTGTTATTGAACGATTGGGAATGGAGAAGGAGGCTGTTCAATATTTAGCAGCTGCTGATGGAATAGGTATGCTCATTGGAGGCGTCGTTGCAGCAGTCTTTGCTTCAAAAGTGAATCCGAAAAAAATGTTTGTGTTTGGTATGGGTGTTTTGGCTATGTCTTTTCTTGTAGAAGGACTGTCTACATCATTTTGGATTACTAGTTTGATGCGGTTTGGAACGGGAATTTGCTTAGCTTGTGTGAACATTGTGGTTGGAACACTTATGATTCAGCTTGTACCGGAGAATATGGTAGGACGTGTAAATGGTACAATTTTACCGCTTTTTATGGGAACTATGTTAATTGGAAATTCACTAGCTGGGGGATTAAAAGAAGCGACTTCACTTATTATTGTATTTTGTATAGCGATGTCACTTATTTTACTCGCGATTTTACCAATTTTACGTATGAGAATAAATGAAGAAGTTAGAAATAAAAAAGAGGATGCAAATCAAAAGGGGGTTACGGATTCTTTGGTGTAGGAATTCTACTAGAACAGGAGCGATTCATGCTCCTTTTTTATCCCGCATTAACGGACAGTAAGACCCCCACTGATTAAAGTTTCACTTTATATGGGGATTTTTTGACAACTATATGTACCAAATATATACTGATATTGTAAAAATAATTTTACAGGCTAGGAGAAAAGATGTGAAAAACCAAATTTACGCATTGCGCACTGAAAATCATATTTCACAAGGTGCATTAGCTGATAAATGTAAAGTATCGAGACAGACGATAAATGCAATTGAAAATAATAAATATGATCCAAGTTTAGCTCTGGCATTTCGTTTAGCTGAAGTATTAGGGACAACGGTTGATAAATTATTTTTGTATAAGCAGTAGAGTTTTTATATAAATACGGATTGAAAGACCGACATAAAACTATTCCTTTTAGGTGGGAGAGAGCATCCGCCCATGGGTAGGAGCGGTCGGTGTCTTTTTTACCCCATGCCATGTGAAAACAGAAGGAGAAAACGAGTGGAGAACTTCTTTTTTTTTCATAACCACGACTTAGATATCGGGAAATTAAAATAGATATATATGGTAGTGGAAGGTGTCGATAGAATAATAGAAAATGTCCCTTTCTGCATGCAGAAAGGGACATTTTCTATTATAGTGTTTCCGATTTTGGAGCAGGTGGTGTAACAGAAGTCGCATTTTCTGGTACTCGTGTTAGTATGAATCCGCCGATTATAAATAAAACGATAATGCTTAGTACACCAGCATTTGTTCTTCCTGTTAGCTGAGTTGTTACACCGACTAATACGGGTCCCATAATAGCTGCGAACTTACCGAAAATATTATAGAATCCGAAGAATTCATTTGCAGATTCTTTCGGTACCAACTTTGCAAAATATGAGCGGCTGAGCGCTTGAATTCCGCCTTGAGAAGTTGCGACAAGCATTGCTAAAATCCAAAAGTCGAGTGTTGTTTTTAAGAAATAAGCGTATGCACAAATAATGATATAAATAATAACACCGACATAAAGCATTTTCTTGTCTTTGAACGTTTCAGATAGTTTCCCATACACCAAGGCGAATGGACAAGCGACAATTTGTGTTACAAATAAAATAATAAGTAAGTTTGTCGCACTAATACCAAGGTCTGTGCCATAAGCTGTGGACATTGTAATAATTGTATCGACGCCATCAATGTAGAAGAAATAAGCAAGCAAGAACAAAAATACAGTGCGATATTGACGGATATTTTTAAATGTATTAGCTAGGCGCTTAAAACTCATTGTGATCGGTTTTGGATGCCTTTCAATATAATGCGTTTGTTCCACATTTTTGAGCATCGGAATCGTAAATAATCCCCACCAAAGAGCTGTAATTGCAAAGGAAATTTGACTGGCGATACCAACTGATAATGGGATTGTTCCTTTTTGGGCAAGGATAATTAGAGTGAGGCATCCAATAAATGGAATTGTACTTCCGATATAGCCTAATGCAAAACCACGAGTTGAAATTCGGGTCATTCGATCTTCTGTTGTGATATCTACTAAAAATGCATCATAGAAAATGTTTGCTCCAGCAAATCCAACTAAAGCGAGCATATAGCAGCCTAGTAGTAAATACCACTGTGATGTTGGAACAACAGCTAGCATACTTGTAAATATAATACCGAGTCCAAAAAAGAATGTGAAAAAGCGTTTTTTAAAGCCTTTATAATCGGCAATTGTACCGAGAATAGGAGCGAGAATAGAAATTAAAAGTGTTGAGAGAGAATTTGCATATCCCCAATAAGCTGTTGAAGTTGCTCCAGATAGACCTGCTTCTTTTGCAGCAGCTTTGAAATAAATAGGAAATAGTGCAGTTGTAATGACGAGCGAGTATACCGAGTTGGCCCAGTCATACAATATCCAGCTTTTTTCTTGTCTGGACATTTTTTTCATAGAATGTTCCTCCTTATAGTCGTTCTAACATTAGTGTACAAAAATAGAAATAGGAAAAAGAGAAACAGAGGTAAGTTTTACGTATTTTTTACATAGATACACATTTCTTTACAATTGAAGTAAATCCTCTATTATAGTTCCGTCAGTTTCACCAAGGTATAATCCGAGCAACCGTGCAATGGTCGGTCCTTCGTCAATGAGACGCATATAAGGAATAATTGCACCTTGGCGAATGCCTTTTCCAGCGGCGATGAAGATGGTCTCATAGTTTGGTTTTGTTGGAGAATAGCCATGCGTACCGAACGTGTATTTTTTACTGGGAGTTACATCTTTTTCCGAGATTTCTTTTATAAACTCTCCTGTGTAGTTTTCGGTGAAGTAATAGCCTTCTCTTGCTTCAAGCATAAAAAGGCAGTTTCCATCAGCACCGCGCTCTTTTGCGCCTTCATCATGAAGGATAAATTCGATTCCATTTTGTTTATCTTGAAGGAGTTCTTCAAGAAGGTGTTGGACAACTTGTATAGTTTGGATATCATTTTTATCCTTTACATGTACATAAGCAGAGCCATCACAGCTTTGGCAATAAGCTTTCCAGTTTGTTAATTTGCCATCTTGATTTACTGAAATGAGTCCTTTTTGATGGAAAAGAACATTTAATTGAATAGCCTTATTCTCACTTAGAGCGCTATGATCACCGAGGGCAATAATTGTACTTGCTTCGTATATACCAGTTACTTTTAATGCTTTGATAATCTTCCCCAGTCTCTCATCGTGCCGCTGAATAGCAGCTGTTGTCTCTGTAGAAGAAAATCCATGATAATGCCTTTGTGTATCTAAATCTGTAAAGTGAACAAACATGACGTTCGGTTTTTTTGTTTGTATGGTATGTACGGCTGAGGCGAGGACAAAATCATCAAGTTCGGGCTGTGACAACCCTTTTCTAATATGGCCAAAACGACGATTTAAATCTAGCTGATACAACGGGCTTCCACTAAATAATGAAACAAGAACTTGATTTTGCCACGGTCTGTTTGGAAAAATTTCAGGTAAGTTGTAGTCAATTTTTGCTCTTCCTGTAACAGGCCATAGAAGTGCAGCTGTTGTTAAATTCGCTTTTCGTGCCTCGTCATATAATGTCGTTCCTTTAATAGAACGGCGGTACCAATGCCAATCTGGTGATTCCCTGCCAGGCTGAAGTAATGTATTGCTTACAACACCATGTTTGTTAGGATAGTTACCAGTTACAATAGTGGCGTGACTTGGATATGTTACAGAAGGATAAATAGCTTCTACTTTTTTTGCAATTGCACCTTGTTCTATTAAAGACCGAAAATGAGGAAGTTCTTGTAATATAGGAAAATCTAAAGCTGATAAACAGTCAAAAGATAAAACAATTACATGATTTGTTAATGGCTTGCCCATTGTGTATACCTCCTGTTATATAACCTATTATTATATATTACTATTAATACCTAGTAATAAAAATATCTTTCGGAGAAGAAAGTATTTTTTATATATTCAGACTGATAAGAGTATAATGTGCGTAAGAAGAAATCAAGGGGGAAGAAAGATGGAAACCTTTTTAATAATTAGTATCCTAACAGTAATTGTTGTTTTCTTTGTGTCGTTCATGTTACGAAAAAGCTTTCCGAATCGCTCATTTGATATTACGTTTGGTCTTATTATCATTATAATTTGTCTAATTTGTTTTCTAATCACGTTATTTTTTATTGGTGGATTTGAAGGTATGGCATATGGTTTCTTATGTTTCTTTATACTAATTGGAACAGTTGTTGGAATGTTACTTCATCAAATTGTAAAATTGCTTAGGGCGAAAATAAAAAATTGATAAGGGACATTTAGTAGATCCCTGCAAATTTTATGATACTTATTATTGTATATCACTATTAATATCTGATTATAAAAAATCATCCATGAGGAAGGTTTATTGTTTATTTTTTGAATTTTAAAACATATAATAATTATAGGGAAATTGATGGAAGGAGGATATGGAATGAATGGATTTGAAGTGTTTTTTATAATTGGAGCTGTAACAATTCTCATTGTATTTGCTGTTTCATTTTTATTAAAGAAGCAATTTCCAAAGAGACCGTTTGATATTATATTTGCACTTATTTTAATTCTCCTTTGTTTAGCTTTCTTTCCTTTTACTATCTTCGCTATTGGAGGATGGGATGGAATGGGTTATGGTATTGCATGTTTCTTTGTTTTAGTGGGAACAATCATCGGTATGATTACTCATCAATTTGTAAAACTCTTTCGGAAAAATTATGTGTAAATTCAGTATAAAACAGAAAAAAACGAAAAGAATATATAAAAATAAGAAAATTAGCTATTGTTTTAAAATAGAATTTATATTATGATATTCAACAAATTTATTTCGTTATAACGATGAAAAAGGATTAGTACATGTCCCACCTTTTTTCTAGAGAGAGAATCCATTTGGCTGGAAGATTCTTAAAAAGGCGATATGGAACCTACCTTTGCGTTCTGCATATGCAGCGGGAAGTTCCCGTTATCAAAAAGAGAGCATGTACAATTTATTTGTGCATGAATCAGGGTGGTAACGCCGGCAAAAGCTCGGTCCCTATTTAGGGGACACGGGCTTTTTTTATTTTCTAAAGGAGGAAAAGAATATGGCAAAAGAACAAGTTCAAGCTATTACAAAAATGGAAGAAGACTTTGCGCAGTGGTATACCGATATTGTGAAAAAAGCTGAGTTAGTTGATTATTCAAGTGTAAAAGGATGTATGATTTTACGTCCGTATGGATACGCGTTATGGGAAAATATGCAGAAAGTGATGGATGGGAAACTAAAAGAATCCGGTCATGAAAATGTGTATATGCCAATGTTTATTCCAGAGAGCTTACTACAAAAAGAGAAGGATCATGTGGAAGGATTTGCACCTGAAGTAGCATGGGTTACACATGGAGGAGACGAGAAGTTAGCGGAACGACTCTGCGTTCGTCCAACATCTGAAACTTTATTTTGTGAGCATTTTTCAAAAATTGTCCAGTCTTATAATGATTTACCTAAATTATATAATCAGTGGTGTTCGGTTGTCCGTTGGGAAAAAACGACGAGACCATTTCTTCGTACAACTGAGTTTTTATGGCAAGAAGGTCATACAATTCATGAAACGGCAGAAGAATCTCAAGAAGAAACGTTAAACATTTTAAACCTGTATGCCTCTTTCTGTGAAGATTACTTAGCAATTCCAGTAATTAAAGGACAGAAAACGGAAAAAGAAAAATTTGCAGGGGCGAAAGCAACATATACGATTGAAAGTTTAATGCATGATGGAAAAGCGCTTCAAACAGGAACATCTCATAACTTTGGGACTAATTTCTCTGAAGCGTTTGATATTAAATTTTTAGATCGTAATGGAAAATGGCAATATGTACATCAAACATCTTGGGGCGTATCAACAAGAATGATTGGTGGACTTATTATGGTTCATAGTGATAATAACGGGCTAGTGATGCCGCCAAAAGTAGCACCAGTACAAGTTGTTATTGTACCAATTGCTCAGCATAAAGAAGGTGTGTTAGAAAAGGCAACCCAGCTACAAGGACGTATTCAAAAAGTTGCGCGCGTAAAAATAGATGCTAGTAATAAAACGCCAGGTTGGAAATTTAACGAGTATGAAATGAAGGGTGTTCCAATTCGATTAGAAGTTGGTCCAAAAGATATAGAGAAGAATCAAGTGGTACTTGTCAGACGCGATACGAAGGAAAAAGAGTTCGTATCAATGGATCAATTAGAAGAGCGTATCACATCATTACTTGATGAGATTCACGATTCTCTATTTAATAAAGCAAAGGCATTTCGCGATGAAAACACATATAGTGTTACAGCCTTTGAGGAAATGAAGCAAGCGGCTGATGAAAAGCAAGGGTTTATTAAGGCAATGTGGTGTGGTGAGCTGGCTTGTGAAGAAAAATTAAAAGAAGAAGCAGGAGTATCATCGCGTTGTATACCATTTGAGCAAGAAGAATTAGTACAAGAATGTGTATGCTGTGGGAAGAAAGCAGAGCATATGGTGTATTGGGGCAAGGCGTATTAATTATGTAAGTTTTAAAATAGACCTTTATCTCGAACTTATAAAATTTGAGATAAAGGTCTATTTATATGTTTGTTTAAATTTACAGTATGTATTTTGGGGATGGAGTTATTTTGTTTTAATTATTTCTATTGTTTCCTATGAACCAATAGAACAATATCGAAAAGGAACGATGGCGGAAACTTAGGTGATAAGGCACAAGGCATGAACGTCATGTATGCAAGCGATGATCTTGTTCCACGATGTTAGGATTCAAAGCATTTCGTACAGCCACTTACATAATATTTAGTATAATCTATAAAAATGTAGAAAGATTGTAAGTAATATGAGCTATTATGCAAGGGAAAATGGAATTTGTTTTTTTGTAGAGTAATGAATACATGATTCCCGTTACTGTTGCAGAAATAATAAATGCGATATCGTAGTTATGAGCAATTCCAAATAGTAAACTAGATAGGATTAATCCAGCTAGAAAAGAATATTTTGTTTCAAAAAATTTAAGTATAATCCCACGATATATAATTTCTTCTTGAATTGGTCCTATTAATGCAATTGATAGGATAGCAATTATATTAATAGTGAATGATTGCTCATATAAATTTTCTATTCCTAAATGTTCAGCTTGGATTTCAGCAGAATAAGAATATAAATTTGTTATTTTATCGATAAAAGTATCGATTATATATACTAATAAAATATATAGATATGTTTGAGATGAATATAAAGGTTTGATATTGCATACAGATATAATTATTTTTTGAAAAGGTGTATATTTTAATATAAACAGAATCAATATAAATAAATAAAAAATATCAAATATAAAATCTTGTACAATTATAAGACTATCATTGTTAAATTTTTGTTGAATGAAATTTAATGAACTGGTCATTTTTAATGGAATACCTATAATTATTATTGCTATAAAGTTGACTAACAATGTTCCTAAAATAAATTCTTTCCAGGATATTTTAATTTGCTGTAATTTTGTCTCCATGCATGTTCTCCTGTTATTAATTTTTTCATTTATAATATTTTGTTTTATAAAGTTAATAGTATTAGATGGAAAAAGTATAAAGTATATTATCTTTCTTTTCTTTATTAATGACAATGTATTTTAAGGTAATTTGTGATCTTGGTATGGATTGAACATCAATGAGATGTGTTTTTTTGTTTATGGATTTTACACCTCTTTATTTACAGTGTTTTGAATATATACTTTTCTAGTCATTTTTGAGGAAAATGGGTAAGTTGCGATAAAGTCAATAAAATCAAGGGAAATGAATGTAAATAAATATTTAAAAGTTTACTTTCGAAATAAGAAAAAAAGTCCTATATAAGAGGACTTTTTTATGTGTATAAATTAATATAATAATAGCGATTTTTTAGTTTTTTCTACTTCTCTTATTTTTTTCCGCAACTGTTTGCCAAGTGAACATGTTCATTAAAAATTTTGTTGTTAATTTGTTTTTCATATTTTTTTAATGTTTCATTTATTTCACTACCAGTTTTACTTTCGAAACTTTTCTCTAGTTCTGCTGCTATATCTCTTATACTTGTTTGTAAATCGTGAAATACCCCTATGTTTTTTTGAAGAGCATATGTATCTTCTTTTATAATATCTATTGATTTAAACCCTACCTCTGTTTTTAACATCATACGCTGCATTTCTCTTTCAATTTGTTTTTTAGCAGCTTGTAATTCATCAACAACCTGATTTGCTAAATCTCCTGCGGCTCCTGCAGCATTTTCGATTTGTTTTTCTATCTTTTTAATTTCTCCCATAAAATCCATCATATAATTATCCCCTTATTTAATCTGAAAATTTCCTGCTAATTGGTTGTCTTTATCTCTTAGTGAATTTGCTGCATCACTAATTTCATCTCCGAATTGGCTTAAACTTTTTTGTTCTTTTCTTAAAATATGGATTAATTCTTCGGCTATGTTTGCGTCATGAAAATAGTCATTTCCACCTTTTCTAATTTTAGCAATTTGTGAGATGGCTTCATCTACTTCGTGTTCTTCTAATAAATGATATCTTCCACCTGACCCTGTTTCATGTTTTAATTGACTTTTTAACTTTTGAACTGCTTCAGCTTCTTTTCTTTGAAACTCTTCTATATTTTTTGCGATATCTGATAATCGATTGCTGAGCGTTTGAATTTTTTTTGCTTGTCTTATAATATCTTCAGGTTCTAATTTTAATATGGGACTTCCATTTGAATGAAAGGATCCCCTATATGTATCTCTGCCGTGCCCGTCCATAGTTAAACGTGTAAGAAATCCTTCTTTTGTATCGTTCTGTCTCGTTGTGTATTGCTTACCAATTAGAGGTGCACCGAATTGAGTGTGGTTACCAATCGGGTCATTCTCATGTGTATAATCAGTTGCTTTATTTTCCATTTTCCCTTCATCTACTCGTTTTTTTGCTTCAGGACTTAGTAAACGATAGGGATTCGGTGCAGCCCATGTAGTTGCATAACAATCTAATTCTGCAGCGATAAGGTCCGCTTCTGCACCACCTTTACTATGTCCAGTAGTATGAAGAGAAGAAGGGTGATATTTTTCTACGATGTCATTTTTTGCCCATTTCAATCCAGTATCAAATGATGTTGCAGAATCAGGTTTTATTGTTTGACTGTTACTTGGAGTAATTACTTTAGAATGTGTTTTAATTCCGAACGAAATCTGATCAATATCTGTCACGAAATCTGCTAATTGCTTAGGCTCTGTTCCACGAAATGCTAGGATTATATCATCATAATGTGTTGCATTTTCATCATATTTGTCTGCTGGTACTACTGCGATAGCTTGTAATCCATTTTTTACTTGTAGACAATCTGCATCAATTGATTCTATGACTTTCCATGTTTTCCCATCAATACCTTCTATTTCTTTACCTTTTTCTAAAACTTCGTCATCATAAACATGATCTGATAATTTGAAATAATCTTCATCTGTCGCAATTGTGTTCTTTTTAAATTCACTCATTTGTTCCAACTCATTTCATGGTATATTTTAACTATATTCAAATACAAGGGGATTTTAAATGAAAAAGAAATTGGTAATTATTTTATCCATTATTTGTATTATAGCAGGAGGATATTTTACTATGGAATACTTAAAACAAAAAGAAAAAGAAGAAAAGTTTTGGAAGGCACAAAAGGCACGAGTAGAAAAGTATATTCATTACAATATTCAAGATGTAAAATCGATTACATTTAAAGAACACAGTGTAAGTCCAATGGGTGTTCCCAGATTAAAAGGTTATATAAACAATAATGAAAAATTAGATTTTATAGCTTATATTAGTACTACAGAAAATTTCGAAGATGATTTCACACGTTCTGGAGAACTTGGAAAACTAATAAAAAAACCAGCAAAATCGGTATCTGAAATTGAAAAAGAAGAGAAGGAAAAGAAACAAGAGTAGTCTTTGCACTACTCTTGTTTTCTGTATTCCATTTTAAGAAGAATGCATTGGTGAGTTTTTTATAAGGTGGTTTTCTATGAAGAAAATAATCATCTGGTTTGTATCTGCTGTGGTGCTCATAGCAGGAGGGTATTTTACAATGGAATACTTAAAACAAAAAGAAAAAGAGGAAAAGTTTTGGAAAGCACAAGAGGCGAGAGTTGAAAAATATATTCGTTATAATGTTAAAGATGTAAAATCTATTACATTTACAGAACACGAAACTAGCCCTATGGGAATTCCTAGACTAAAAGGGTATATAAATAATGACCAACAATTAGATTTTGTAGCTCGTATTAGTACTACAGAAAATTTCGAAGATCAATTTGATCGTTCTGGAGAACGTGGAAAACTAATAAAAAAACCTGAAAAATCAGTATCCGAAATTGAAAAAGAAGAGAAGGGAAAAAAACAAGAGTAGTCTTTACGATTACTCTTGTCTTTTGTATCCCATTTTAAGAAGAATGCTTGGGTAAGTTTTTTATAAGGTGGTTTTCTATGAAGAAAATAATCATCTGGTTTGTATCTGCTGTGGTGCTCATAGCAGGAGGATATTTTACTATGGAATACTTAAAACAAAAAGAACTAGAAAAAGAAAAAGAAGTAAATTTTTGGAAATTGCAAGAAGCACGGGTGGAAAAGTATATTCGTTATAATATTAACGATGTCAAATCTATTAAGTTCACAGAACATAAGGTGAGTCCAATGGGAGTTCCTCATGTAAAGGGATATATAAATGGTAATAAAGAATTACGATTTGATGCTGGTATCAGTAATACGAAGGACTTTGAAAATGATTTTGGATGTTCTGGAGAATTATATGATAACTACATGAAAAAACCAGCAAAGTCTGTATCCGAAATTGAAAAAGAAGAGAAGGAAAAGAAACAAGAGTAGTCTTTGCGATTACTCTTGTTTTTTATTATAGAAAAATAAAATATTTGAAAGTTTCTAACAATGCTTTATAATGTATTTAGTAAAATTAACCAAAATATACATTTTACTCATTATATACTAAAGGAGAGATTAAAATGGCTGGACAAATTCGTATGAGTCCTACGGAGCTAAAATCAAAAGCTAAACTATACGGACGAAGCTCTGATGAAATTAAAGATATTCTTGGAAAATTACAAGGATTACAAAATGAATTACGTGGAGAATGGGAAGGTCGTGCTTTTGATGGTTTTGATCGACAATTCAACGATCTAAGACCAAAAGTAGAAAGCTTCTCACAATTATTACATGAGATTGATGTTCAACTTACTAAAACTGCAGATGCTGTTGCTTCTCATGATGAAGAATTATCACGTAATTTCGGTTTGAAATAAGAAATGTTGTAATTTCCATAAAAACACAATTGGCCATGCAATTTATGTTGTATAACCAATTGTGTTTTTTAATAAACAGAGAGAACCTATGAAAGTAAACTAATATTCAAAAGTTTACTTTCATATTTATAATAAATAAAAAGCACTTTTTAATGTTTTAAAAATGCTTTAACTTGATGTTGATGTGACGGTACCTCAAGTATGTAGAAATTTAAAAAAGTCCCTTCATAATGCTAAAGGGACTTTGCTCACACAAATGATCTGCACATCAATTCATCTTTGATATACAGATCATTTGTATGATAATTTTTATAAATAATTGCTAAATAATGAACTTACATTACTGCTTTTAAAAGCTCTCCTACTAATGGGATGATTCCACCTAAGAATGATAAAACTGCCATTGCGATTGTCATATGATTTCCTCCTCTTTTTTCGTATTAAGATATGATGATTTTTATAAATAATTGTTAAATAATGAACTTACATAAATGCTTTTAAAAGTTCTTGAACTAATGGAAGTGCTCCACCTACAAATTTTAAAACCGCCATTGCGATTGCCATATGATTTCCTCCTCTTTTTTCGTATTAAGGTATGATAATTTTTATAAATAATTGCGGAATAATGAACTTACATTACTGCTTTTAAAAGTTCTTGTACAAATGGAATGATTCCACCTACAAATTTTAAAACTGCCATTGCGATTGCCATATGATTTCCTCCTCTTTTTTCGTATTAAGGTATGATAATTTTTATAAATAATTGCGGAATAATGAATTTACATTACTGCTTTTAAAAGTTCTGTTACTAATGGAAGTACTCCACCTAAGAATGATAAAACTGCCATTGCGATTGCCATATGATTTCCTCCTCTTTTTTCGTATTAAGGTATGATAATTTTTATAAATAATTGTTGAATAATGAACTTACATTACTGCTTTTAAAAGTTCTTGTACAAATGGAATGATTCCACCTACAAATTTTAAAACTGCCATTGCGATTGTCATATGATTTCCTCCTCTGTTGTTGATGCTAAGATGTGATTTATCTTTATGCTTTTATTATAGTAAGCGCTTACATTTTTATCAATACATTCTTATATGCAATATTGCATATAGGGAGGTAACGAAATATCACATTTTCGCATTAAGACATGTATTAGAAATTAATTGTTCCCTAAAACAAAAAAATGAACTGAATTCTCATAGACAATTGTAATGAGGTGAAATTTTTGTTTTGGGGTACTCCAAAATATTAGGTTGATGGGCATATGGTGCTACTCCTATCACTGAAAGTAAACTAATATTTAAAAGTTCACATTCAAATATTAAGTAAAAAACCTATTCCAGTATTGGAATAGGTTTAACTATTATAGATAAGAATTTGTTGTTAATTCCATGTTTGTAGACTAGAACTTTGGTGAATAATTTTATTATTTTGCCAATCAATTTTATAATTATCTATAGTTCCAAACTTGTCGTGAGGATGCTTATAGGTTTTGCTATTTGATCCTATCCAACCTTTTAAATATTCATAGGATAATGTATACACATCTCGTTCTCTAGCATGTTTTACGGATAAATCTGTTGAAGTTGCATTTTTATCTGCAATTATGATTGCCATTGTACTTGGTTGGAAACCAAATCTTACTAGAGATGGAAGTTCACTGTCTGATGAAAAATTATCTTCTGCATTAATGAGTGGATCGGTACGTGAGCTCATAAATAATTCATTACCATAATAACCATTTGAATCTCTATTATAAGGTCCATATCCTTTATTATAAAATTGATTAAATTCTACATTCCAATCTACTTTTTTATCTGTGTTATTTGTTAAAAACGTTTTATAATTTGGTTATTCATATGATATAGTATTGGACCAAGATGCACCAGCTGATACGGAAGATGAGGGACCTTCTGGTTTAACCTCTAAGCTCCCACCTACATTGTATGAAACTGTAGAAGATACTGTTTTTGATTCAATTTCATTTTTAGGTGAAACTTTATAAAATTTTGCATTGTCATTACTTGTAATTTCTAACCCTGTTTTAAAAGCGGATGGCCAGAAAATCTGAGCTGAATATGTGCCAGTACCACGCGAAAAATTCGAAGCAATATTACTTCCTTCTGTAAAAACGATAGCATATTTTTTATCAGTATTTGGATCATCAATGAATGAAACTTTTATTGAATTTTTTATATTTGCTTCAGCATTATAAGTTGAATCTAGACTATGCATAATTTTCGCACCTTGTCCTATTTCTTGAACTTTTGGTAAAGAATCTGCGTGTACAAATGAAGCGTTAAATGCTAAAGATCCACAAACGATTATTATTGGTGGTGGTATTACGGCAAGAGGTACTAAGTTATTAGATGAAGTGAAAGAAGAAGTACAGAAATATTTGCATCAAGAAATTTATAATACATGTGAGATTAGTTTAGCGCAAAATCGCAATCATGCGGGAATGATTGGTTCAATTTACCACTTATTACATCCCTATGAATAAATGATACAGATATTTTCATATAATTGAAAATTTATTCTTTTTTTCAATTGACAAATGATGCTACAATATAAGAGGAGAATACAATATTTTCCCATTTGGAAAATACCTTGTAGAAAGGAAGAAACTTCATGCCTATTATTTTAGAAAAAGGACAGAAGATTGATTTAACGAAGGGACAACCAGGAGTAGCAAAATTACAGGTTGGCTTAGGATGGGATCCAATTGGACAATCAGGTGGATTTCTATCTTCGTTATTTGGAAGTAAACCAAACATCGATTGTGATGCATCTGTGATTATGCTAGAAAATGATCGTTTTTTAAATAAAAATGATCTTGTTTATTTTGGAAATAAACTCTCTGCTTGTGGAAGTATTATTCATTCAGGTGATAATTTAACAGGTGAAGGTTCTGGCGATGATGAAACAATTTTCGTGGAATTACATAAAGTTCCGAGTCGTATTAATCGTTTAGTATTTGTTGTAAATATTTATGATTGCGTGAATCGTCGCCAAGATTTTGGCATGATTCAGAACGCATATATTCGTATTCAAAATCCGCAAACACGTGAAGAATTAGCGCGTTATAATTTATCGGAAAATTACGGCGGGAAAACAACGTTAGTTGCAGGCGAAATGTATCGCGATGGGAATGAATGGAAGTTTTCTGCAGTTGGAGAAGGTACACAAGATAAGAATTTAAGTGAGATTGTATCACGTTATCAGTAATACAATTTAAGGAGGAATAATATATGGCATCGATTTCGTTAAAAAAAGGACAGAAAGTAGATTTAACAAAAACAAATCCAGGTCTTTCTAACGTTCTTGTAGGTCTTGGCTGGGATACAAACCGCTATGATGGACAAAATGATTTTGATTTAGACGTTAGTATTTTCTTAGTAGGTGCAAACGGAAAAGTATCAGGCTCAGAAGACTTTGTTTTTTATAATAATCCAAAGGGAGCAAACGGTTCTGTAGAGCATCTAGGAGATAATCGTACTGGCGAAGGCGAAGGCGATGATGAAACAATTAAAGTAGATTTAAAGAATGTTCCTGCTCATATTGAGCGTATTTGTTTTACAATTACAATTTATGACGGAGAAAGCCGTAGCCAAAACTTCGGACAAGTATCTAATTCTTTCGTACGTATTGTAGATGAAGAAAAAGGTGCAGAGCTAATTCGTTATGATCTTGGTGAGGACTTCTCTATTGAAACAGCAGTAGTAGTCGGTGAGTTATATCGTCATGCTGGGGATTGGAAGTTTAATGCAATTGGAAGTGGATTCCAAGGCGGATTAGGTGCTTTGTGTAGCAACTTTGGTTTAGATGTAGAGTAATAAGAAAAATATATAAATACAAATTGAAAAACCGGCATAAAAGCTTTCTTTTTAGGTGGGAGAGAGCATCCGGCCATGAATAGAAGCGGTCAGATTCTCTTCCTGCCTCATGCCAAATGAAAAGAAAGTGCAGGTCACTTTTGTTTTTTCACAGCAGCAACTTAAATGTTGAAACATCAAAATGGATATATATGAGTGAACATATACTTTACTCGTGTATATACTTTTTAGAATCATAGTATAAGAGGTGAATATAAATGGTTATTCAATTACAAAAAGGACAGAAGATTGATTTAGGTAAGACAAGTCCAGGTCTTACAAAAGCAGTTATCGGCCTTGGTTGGGATATTAAATCATATGATGGCGGATCTGATTATGATTTAGACGCATCAGCTTTTTTATTAGATGCGAATGGAAAATGTACGAAAGAAACAGATTTTATTTTCTATAACAACTTACAATCTCCTTGTGAATCAGTTTTACATACAGGTGACAACCGTACAGGTGAAGGCGAAGGCGATGATGAGCAACTTGTTGTGGATTTAACTAAAGTTCCAGCAGGTGTTCATAAAATTGCAATTACAGTTACGATTTATGATGCGGAAGGTCGCAATCAAAACTTTGGACAAGTTGCAAATGCATTTGTTCGTTTAGCAAATGAAGAGACAAATGAAGAAGTTCTTCGTTTTGATTTAGGAGAAGATTTCTCCATTGAAACAGCAGTTGTCTTTTGTGAATTATACCGTCATAATGGACAGTGGAAGTTTAATGCAGTAGGAAGTGGATTCCAAGGCGGATTAGGTGCGCTTGTAAGAGCGTATGGCTTGGATGCATAAGAAGGAAACGAACTTCGTTTCCTTTTTTTGACCTTTCTATAAATCTAGCAAAGAATAGGGGAAAACAGTAAGATGAGCATTTTACAAGGAATCCTTGATACGTATGCCCAATTTTTTGACTTGGACATGTGGATTAAAGTATTACAAGATCCTGTATCTTGGGGATTAATTGGTACACTTGTTGTACTTGAAGGCTTACTATCTGCCGATAACGCCCTTGTGTTAGCGGTAATGGTAAAACATTTACCAGAAGAAAAACGCAAAAAGGCATTATTTTATGGGTTAATTGGTGCATATGCATTCCGTTTTATTGCAATTGGAATCGGTATGTTCTTAATTAAATTATGGTGGGTAAAAGTATTAGGAGCATTGTACCTTGCATGGCTTTCTATTAAATATTTCATTGATAAACGAAAAGAAAATAGTGAAGAAGAAGAACATGGCCTGAACCAAAATAGTATTCTTTTTAGAATGTTTGGTGTATTCTGGGGAACAGTTGTCATGGTTGAATTAATGGATATTGCATTTTCAGTAGATAGCGTTCTTGCAGCGTTTGGTGTATCCAATGAAGTATGGATTCTGCTTCTGGGCGGAATGCTTGGTATTTTAATGATGCGTGGTATTGCAGGTGTATTCTTAAGATTACTAGAACGTATTCCAGAGCTTGAATCAACGGCGTATATTTTAATTTTAATTATTGCAGCGAAGATGTTACTATCTGTTATTCATATTGAAGTGCCACACTGGCTATTCTTTATGATTTTAGTTATCGCATTTGGTGCAACATTTATTTTGCATTATATGCGAAATTCTGGACAAGCCCGAGAAGAGATTGCAGCTACTAAGAAAGAAGATAAATAATTGAAATGGGTTTGCTCGTTATGCGAGCGCCCATTTTTTATAACTTAAAATAGTTTATAATAAAAAGATAAGATATTATTTCTTTAAAAAAGTAAATGTTTCTGGAGGTGAACTGTCGTGTTTTCGCGTTTTACACTTCATCCATATGCATTAAAAGAAGAAGCTGACTTAAAACAATTCGAAATGATTTTAGAAAAACGCCCACAATATGAATTAACAGAGAATGAGATGAAATTTAGCTATATAGCTTGTCGTATTCTTGGTGTCCCAAACGATGTAGATGAATATTTTAATGAACTATTTGATTATAGCGAAGCAAAAGGAATTACTGTACTACACGAACAGAATTTAAATAAAGTAATCGATTCTGAGAAGCTCCGCCAAATTCAAGAAGTATTTACATTACATCAAGAAGCGCCAAATGGACTTACTGTAAACCGTCTTGTTGCACATTTATCAGGAAAGCAATTGTTACCAAAAGTGGATAATCCAGATTTACAACACTATATACATACAGCATTTATCACTGTATTGAAATTGTATGAGAAACAGCATAATCAATCTTTAAAAACAGAAGGATTTCGCCGTTTCTTAATTGATATAATTAAATTAAGCGAAAATTACGTAGCGAAATGGTTTTCTGCAATTAATTATAAGAAACAAATGCCGCGTATCGTCTGGTACGGTGATGCGAAAGAGAGTCAGATCTATTTCTTATATTTTCTTATTATGCTCGGATGTGATGTTCTCTATTATCATCCAGAAGGAAAAGATGGTTTTGAAAGCATTGATGATGAAGATAGGACTTTTGTCGTTTCTCATCCAGGTCGCGTTTCATTAGAGCCATTCCCTGATCGGCGTCGTGAGCGTGTTGCAACGGTAGCTTATCAAGCATCGAAAGAAATTGAAAAAGTGCTTCATCATGATAATTCATTATTATACAAACCGTGGCAATTTCGTACGTACACGCCTGTAGCACGTACGCTGAAGACAACATACGATGAACTCTTTATAATTACGAAAGAAAAAGCATTTATACGCCCGACATTCTTTGTGGAAAATAAACATATTTATATTCCGTCTTTATTTGCGAAAGTGTCAGGTGTTTCAAAAAATGATAAAGAATATTTTCAGCGATTGAAAGCTGTCACATCGTTTGATAACAGCTTATTAATTAATACATTCCCATTTACAAAAGAACAAAAAGCGAATTTTCAATTTCATTATCGTGATGCGTTAGACCGTGCTGGAAATCTGCATCCCGATCAAATTATGAATAGTCATTGGTGGCCACATAAGCGTTTACCTGAAGGGCTGCAACATGGGATTGCAGAAGCTATTATTCATACGTGTGAAAGTGAACTTTGTAAACCAGTTGGAAAAGAGACAAAACAAGAGGTAGCACTGTATGTTTTTGCACAGCTTTCCCAAATTCCACCTCATATTTTAGAGTTACTTGAGAAATTTGATTATTCGCAAGAAGTACCGAAAATTGTTATATTTAATAATGAAAAGAGTGGGGAATTAACTCGTTCTGATGCTGTCTTGTTGTTGTTTTTAAATCAAATTGGAATTGATGTACTACATTTTAATCCAAGCGGTCGAAATGATATTGAGCAGTATATTGAAGCGGGAGCGTTTGATTCGCATTGGCTCGAAGAAGTGAATTTCGATCTTGAATTTCATGGTTCATCAGCCTACAAGAACTTATCTCAAACAATTAAAGGACTATTTCGTCCATTTTTATAAGGAAAGGGAGAATCATACATGAATAATCCAGTCGTACTAGATTCAAAAACAGAATTGAATGAGCAAATTGCACAAGATGTTCGTTTACAGCTTAGACAAGATGCTGAAGTTCAACGTATTTATAATGCTGTTGATATTAAAGATCAACTGGAATTAATTGAACTTGGTAAAGAACCTTCTATGGAGATTTCACGTTTTGCAGATCAAATTTTACATACGATGTCTTTATCCAAGATAGAGGATTCCGGTGAACTTTTAAAACAGCTTGGTAAAATTATGGACAGATTTGATAGTAAAGATTTCGCGGAAGAGAAAAGTGGCTTTTTCTCTCGTATGTTTAAAAAAGCGGATAAAATGATTGAACAAATCTTTAGTAAGTATCAAACGATGGGCCGTGAAATGGACAAAGTGTACGTGGAAATTACGAAATACCAAGATGAAATGAAAAAATCAATTGGTACGTTAGATGGCTTATATGAACAAAACTTAAAATATTATTTAGACTTAGAGAAATATGTAGTAGCAGGAGAAATGTTATTAGAGCGTCTAAATACAGAACTAGTTCCAATGTATGAAGAACGCGTTCGTAACAATGATCAATTGGCAGGTATTGAATTAGAATCTTTAAGAAACTCTGTCGAAATTTTAGAGCAACGCATTGATGATTTAGAGAAGGCTCGTATGGTTGCGTTATTAACAGCACCACAAATTCGTATGATTCAGCGTGGTAATAACAAATTAATCGGTAAAATTAATACAGCGTTTATTACAACAATTCCTATTTTTAAAAATGGAATTATTCAGGCTGTGAATGCAAAACGTCAAAAGCTTGTTGCGGATTCTATGGCTGAGCTTGACCGTCGTACCAATGAACTACTTAAGAAAAATGCACAAAACATTGCAACGCAAAGTGTAGAGGTAGCAAGAATTTCTGGTTCTTCTAGTATTAAAATGGAAACACTTGAAGAAACATGGAATATTATTTCAAGAGGTATGCAAGAAACACAGCAAATTGAAGAACAAAACAAACGTGAACGTGAAGAAAGCCGCAAGCGTATGGCGGAACTTACAGAGAATATAAAAAAAGAATTACAAGGGTAATGTAAAAAGGCAATGAGGAGCTCCCTCATTGCCTTTTAATTTTTCTTAAACACTTTTATCATTTCGTTTATAACAAGTGGAATAATACTTAGTAATATAACAAATCCCCAATCTTTTAAAGTTAAAGCATGTACGCCAAATATATTAGCAATCGGTGGAATGGAGATAATGCATACTTGCATAAGTACACCAATAAGTAGGGAGAAAACTAAGTATTTATTTGTGAATACTCCGATCGAAAAGATTGATTTTGTACTTGATCGTAAATTGAATGAATGAACAAGCTGTGAAAAACTGAGTACGACAAACGCCATCGTTTGGGCATGTAATAAAGCATCATCATCAATTTGAGATGGGAAAAGAGGGAAGATATTTGTATCTCCTGTATATAATTTTGCCCCAACAATAAAGGCGATTAACGTGATGAACCCAATTATAATCCCGTTTAAAATAAGAAAAGGAACGCTACCATGAAACAAGCTTTCTTTTGCATCACGCGGCTTTTCTTTCATCACATCCGGATCTTCTGGGTCAACACCTAGTGATAGAGCTGGGAGTGTATCTGTAATTAAATTCACCCACAAAATGTGAATCGGACGAAGTGGGGTAGCCCAGCCGAGTAAAATAGCTAAGAAGAGTGCAATAATCTCTCCAAAGTTGCAAGAGAGTAAGAAAAGAATCGATTTTTTAATGTTGCGATAAATATTTCTTCCTTCCTCAACAGCTTTTACAATAGATGAGAAGTTATCATCTGTTAAAACCATGTCAGCCGCACCTTTAGCAACATCTGTTCCTGTAATCCCCATTGCGACTCCGATATCAGCTTGTTTTAAAGATGGTGCATCATTGACACCATCTCCAGTCATAGAAACAATATTTCCTTTTGCGCGTAGTGCCTTCACAATTTTAACTTTATGTTCAGGAGAAACGCGTGCAAAGACGTTTAAATGATTAATTTCATTTGTTAGTTTTTCGTCTGAAATACGATCTAATTCCGTTCCAATCATGACTTCGGATTCTTTTTCAGCAATACCAAGTTCTTTTGCAATAGCAAAAGCGGTATCTTTATGATCTCCTGTAATCATAACAGTACGAATTCCCGCGTTTTTACATTCTGCAATAGATGCTTTTACTTCTGTTCGCGGTGGATCAATCATGCCGACAAGTCCGATGAATATAAGATTTTCTTCCATGTGATTGGTGTTAACGTTTTTTGTGTCATACTGTTTGAAAGCAAATGATAGTACTCGTAAAGCTTTTTGAGACATCATTTGAGCAGCTTCTAATATTTGTTCTTCAATTGCTTCGGTTAAGACCTCCGTCTTACCATTTATAAAGATATGTTTACAACGAGGTAAGAGTTTATCAATTGCTCCTTTTGTCATGCTGTAATAGTTTTCATTGTACTCATGCAATGTTGTCATCATTTTACGTTCGGAGTCAAATGGTAATTCGTTCACGCGTCTATGTTGATCTTCTAAAGTGTCTTTTTGAAGATGAAAGATGCTGCCAGCAACAAGAAGAGCAATTTCTGTTGGATCGCCAGTTTGTGATTCAGCCTTATAAGATGCATCGTTGCATAAAATCATATTTTCTAATAATAAGCGCTGAGCATCATTGTTTATATTTAAATTTTTTAGTTTATCGTATGTACGGTCACTATAGAAATGAGTAACTGTCATTTTATTTTGTGTTAATGTTCCTGTTTTATCTGAACAAATAATTGTAACAGAACCGAGTGCTTCTACGGCTGGAAGCTTGCGAATAATAACGTTTTGTTTAATCATACGTTGCACACCAATTGCAAGAACAATGGAAACAATAGCTGGTAATCCTTCGGGAATTGCTGCAACCGCTAAGCTAATGGCAGTCATGAACATTTCTAACGTGTCTCGGCCTTGGAAATATCCGATGAAGAACATGGTGATACAGATTGCAACTGCTACAAAACCTAAATATTTCCCGACTTGAGCTAAGCTTTTTTGAAGTGGTGTTGCATCATCATCCGCTTCATGCAAGAGAGTAGCGATTTTTCCAATTTGAGACTTCATTCCTGTTTCAACAGCAACACCAACACCTCGGCCGTATGTAACAAGGGTCGACATAAAAGCCATATTTTTTTGATCACCGAGTGGTATTTGTTCTTCATTTTGAAGAGAAGGATGGTAAAGTGAATCTTTATCCACAGGAACAGATTCGCCTGTTAAAGCAGATTCCTCAATTTTTAAATTGGCGGTTTCAATAAGCCGTAAGTCACACGGAATATAACGTCCAGCATCAAGCATAACGATATCTCCTGGAACAACATCTTCGGACGGAATTTCTTTTAGTTCACCATCCCGTTTTACAATTGCTTTTGGCGTTGCCATCTTTTTTAATGCTTCTAAAGCTTGTTCTGCTTTCGATTCTTGAATGACACCAATTACAGCATTTAAGACAACAACGAGAGCAATAATGCTCGCATCGGCCCACTCACCAACAAAGGCAGAAATAAGAGCGGCAATTAAAAGAACATAGACGAGAACATCATTAATTTGAGAAAAAATACGTTGCCATAAAGTCCGTTTTTGTTTTGTAGTGAGTTCGTTTCGTCCATATTTTTTTAATCGAATTTGCACCATTTCGTCTGTTAGACCATGTTGTTCATTTGTTTCAAGTGCAAGTATTGCTTGATCTTTCGTTTTACTGTACCAATTGCTCATAGATAAACACCTCCGGTAAAAGCAGTTAGCAATGGTAATAAGATAAATATTAAAAAAAGAGTTTGGTGAAAGGGAAGGTCTATGGTGAAGTTCTCCTTTTATTGTACAGTATTTGGAAAATAGATGTAGAAAAGTGGAAGGGTGTCATTAATTTGTCGGAAATAAAAAAGTCCCTTTGTATAAGGGACTTTTCATTATTTTTTAATTAGCGTACCTAATTCTTCAGTAATAGCCTGCATTTCACTAATGCTGAATGTTTCACGTTTCATTACATGGTCGTAAATATCTCGTAAATCTTCGTACATTTCTTGGTTAAAGCTTTCAGCTCTCATTGCTCCTGCGTTTACCATGCGTAACTTTTCTTTAATAGCTTCTACCATATATTCAACATTTTCTTGCGATTTTACGGATAAATCCACCGAAGTGTCCCCCTTTGAAATAACATAAAGATATCTTAACATTTTTTATCATTTTCGTTAATGAAACTTTTCAACCCTATTAAATTAGTAGGGATTTCCTTTATAATTAATAATTGGTTGTTTATACTATATGTATATATAAGAAATGCACCAAGAAGGGAAGAAACAAATATGATTCAAGTATTGTTTGTTTGTCTTGGGAACATTTGTCGTTCACCGATGGCAGAAGCGATTTTTCGTGATCTTGTCGTGCAAGAAGGATTAGAAGATAAAATTCAACTTGATTCTGCTGGAACAGGCGATTGGCATATTGGTCATCCACCTCATGAAGGAACACAAAAAGTTTTAAAAGAAAATGAAGTCTCTTTTGAAGGAATTAAAGCACGTCAAGTAGAAAAAGAAGACTTAACAAAGTTTGATTATATTATTGCCATGGACAACAAGAATATAGCGGATTTAGAAAGTTTAGGTAAAGCTGGAGGCTATATTGGTAGACTGTCTGATTTTGTTCCAGACGGTGGCTGGACGGATGTTCCTGACCCTTATTTTACAGGGAACTTTCAAGAAGTATATGACCTTGTAACAGAAGGGTGTGCAAAATTGTTAGCATTCATTCGAAATGAGCAAGGAATATGAGAAAGCTTAGAAAGAAATACTTTCTAACATAAGAAATGAAAGGGTGAAGGAATATGGCAAAGAAGAATAATATAGCTCGAAACATTGCAATTGGGGTAGCAGCAGGTGTAGCTGTTTCTATGCTTAAGAAAGAAAATCGTGAAAAAGTGAAAAATACAGCAGAAAAAGCAAAATCAAAAATGATTGAAATTGGCGAGAATGCAAAGATAAAAGAAAAAGTGCAAACTGTTACAGATAAAGGACGCGAACTTGCAGATTTTAATGTAGTAAAGGCGAAGGTAGCGGAAATAAAGAAGCTAACGCCAGCTGTTGTTGGCACGTTAAAGGAAACAAAAGAAATCTTTAGTAAGAAAAAGATTGAACGAGAGGAAAAGCCAGAAACAATTGAAATTCAAGCTGTGTCTCCAAAAGTAGAAGAATTAAAAGTAGAAGAAGAACCGGTAGTAGCTGAAGATGGTGGAATGAAAGAAGCGCGTGAATTATTTATGAAGGACTCTAATGCAGAAGAAAAAAAAACAGAAGCATACATTGAGTTAAAGCAAGATAAAGAAGAGAAGAAAAGCGTTTAGAGAAATATGAAAAAAATTCTAGAGAAAGCAAGGGGAAATCGTGTCTATTCGTTTGGGAAAGATCTATATGACCGAACGATGCGAGATGACGTAGCGGGCCTAGCAGCACAGCTCGCTTATTTCTTCTTGCTTGCTATTTTTCCTGGACTTGTTTTTTTAATTACGCTTCTTGGATTTATTCCAATTCAAACAGAGGATGTGCTCAGTTTATTAGAGGCTTATGTGCCAGAAGATGCAATGAACTTAATTGAAGTGAACGTAGATAAAGTTGTAAATGAACAAAATGGTGGTTTATTATCGTTTGGTTTATTATCAACGTTATGGTTTGCATCAAATGGTGTAAATGCAGTTATGAATGCATTTAACCGAGCCTATGATGTAAAGGAAACGCGCTCTTTTATCGCGACGAGAGCTTTGTCTATTGTGCTTACACTAGCAATGATTTTTATGATTGTCTTCGCGTTAATTGTTCCTGTATTTGGACAAGTAATTGGTGCAGCTGTTTTTAAAGCGCTTGGTTTATCAGAAAGCTTTTCTTTCGTATGGAGTATTATACGGCTAGTGGCCAGTTTCTTAGTGTTATTTGCCTTATTTAGCTTTTTATACACATTTGCACCTGATCGAAAGTTAAAGAGAAGAGAAGTTATATCAGGGGCATTATTTGCAACGGTTGGGTGGATTGTGGTATCGTACTCATTTGCCTATTACGTGGATAAATTTGCAAATTATGCGAATACATACGGTGGTCTTGGTGGTATTATCATTTTAATGTTATGGTTCTATTTAACGGCTTGGGTCATTTTACTTGGCGGAGAAATTAATGGATTACTACATTTTTATCGAACAAGTGACAATAATTCCCGTGATGAAAAATAATTTTCTGTTCCATAATAAAGAGGAACAGGGGGGATTCAAAATGAGTAATAATAAAAAAAATCATAATAACAAAAACCAAGGTAAAAAAAATAGTAGCTCACATCCAAAACATAAAACGAGTAGCAGTGCTAATGGACATAATAGCTATCATTAAAAAAACGGGTTCCCTCTGGGGACCCGTTTAGTTATTTCCTTTTAATAAACGTAAGCCGTTTAAAATTACAAGGATTGTACTTCCTTCGTGACCAATAACGCCAAATGGAAGAGCTAAAAATTGTAGGAAATTAGAGCAAATGAGCATTGCGATTACTGCTAATGAAAAAATAACATTTTGTTTTACAATGCGGTTCATTCGTTTTGATAAACGAATGGCCTGTGCAAGGCGAGAGAGTTCATTTTTCATTAGAACGACATCTGCTGTTTCTAAGGCAACATCTGTCCCTTCGCCCATAGCAACGCCAATACTTGCTGTAGCGAGTGCAGGAGCATCGTTAATACCGTCGCCAACCATTGCCACTGTACCGTATTTTTCTTTTAGTTGCTTCACCGTTTCTACTTTTGTTTCTGGTAAGCATGATGCGTAGTATTCTTTTATGTTGCTTTCAGTCGCAATTGCTTTAGCCGTCTGTTCGTTATCACCAGTGATCATGATAGCTTCAACACCAATGCTTTGTAAATCACGAATAGCAGCAATTGTTTCCTGGCGAAGTGTATCTTTTAAAGCAATAAGCCCAAGAATTCCTTTTTCATTACTAATATAGACAACAGTTTTTCCTTCTTGTTCGAGTGTCGTAGCGATACCATTGTGAAAAGTTTTTGTTTCTTCGCCAATAAAATCGGCCTTTCCAATCTTATAAGCTGTATTTTCTAACATTCCTTTTAAGCCAAATCCAGTGACATCTTCTACACTTTCGGGTTTCGTTAATGTAATGTCATATGCATGTTTTGCGTACTTGACGATAGCTTCTGCGAGTGGGTGTGTGGAATGACTTTCGATAGAAGCTGTAATATACAACACATCTTTTTCTGTTATTTCATCACGTACGTAAACATCTGTTACAGTCGGTTTTCCTTGAGTTAATGTTCCTGTTTTATCAAAGGCAATTGCCTTCACTGAGGCAAGGCGTTCTAAATGAATACCACCTTTAAATAAAATACCGCTTCGTGCGCCGTTAGAAATAGCAGATAATGTCGCTGGTGTAATCGATGCGACAAGCGCACATGGAGAAGCAACAACGAGTAAAATCATGGCACGATAAAATGTTTCGTTCCAGCTCCAATCTAGTAGGAAATGAGGAACAAACATCATTAGAGCAACGATGATAAGTACACCTTTTACATATGTTCCTTCAAATTTTTCGATAAAAAGTTGCGATGGTGATTTTTCACTTTGCGCGTTTTGAACGAGACGGATAATTTTTTGAAACAATGTTTGGTCGCTTCTTTTTGTAATTTTAACTTCAATAGCCCCGCGTAGGTTCACGGTTCCAGCGAATACTTCATCACCAAATTTTTTCTCATTTGGGATAGGCTCCCCAGTGATAGCCGCTTCATCGATATTTGTTTCACCGCTATGAATTGTACCATCTGCAGGTACGCGTTCACCTGGCTTAATTAAAATGATGTCATCAATTTCTAACTGAGCTACTGGAATACGTTCTTCTGTTCCATGTGAAATGAGCAAGGCTTCTTCAGGTTGTAATTCTAGCAGTGCTGAAATTTCTTTTTGGCTTTTACTTAATGTATAAGCTTCCATTGCACCGCTTAGTGCAAAGATAAATATTAAGATGGCACCTTCTGCCCAGTATCCGATAATAGCGGCACCAATGGCAGCGAAGAGCATTAACATTTCTACATTCAATTCTTTTTCTTCTATTGTATCTTCGATGCCTTCTTTCGCTTTCGCATATCCTCCAATTATATAAGCGAGGATATAAAAAACTATCCCAGCAGTTGTTGCTTCGTTTTTTGTGAATAACCAACCGGATAAAATGAAAACACCAGATAGGATTGCAAAGATAAGTTCATAATGCTTTTGGAATGATTGAATCCAGGATGGGTTAGACATATTCTTTTTTGATGGTAATGCTTTTACTTCTGAGTTCATTATTACTCGCTCCTTCCAAATTCTTATTGAGAAAAAGAATCAAAATCGAAATCCCCATAAAACGACGAAAGCTGCCATCCATACGGATAGCAGCATTTCTATTGAAAAATTTTATCAGTTATTATTTTGTAATTATTCTATATTATATCATATGTTTTTACTTGAGAATATGTTTTTGTTTATATATCAAATTGAAAAACTTGTTTTTTTGCGTTTCCTTTGGTATATATGAATATTGTTCGTAAAAAGGTCGGAAAGGAAGACGATAAGTGAAGACAGAGAAATTTTTTACCCATCCAATTGGTGTGTTTGCTGCAGCGCTAGCAGCGACATTTCTATGGGGAAGCGCATTTCCTTTTATTAAATTAAGTTATGCTGAACTCGGAATTCAGCCACATGAAGTTGGCGAGCAAATATTATTTGCTGGTTATCGCTTTTTCTTATCTGGTGTGATGCTCTTATTCTTTTTTAAAGCAATAGGAAAAGATATGCATTTCAAAAAAGAAACAGGGAAGCAATTAGTGCAAATTGGTTTATTTCAAACATTTCTACAATATGTATGCTTTTATATTGGTATGAGTTACAGTTCTGGAATTGAAGGTGCTATTATTTCTGGCACATCATCTTTTTTTCAAATTTTAATTGCGCATTTTTTGTATAAAGATGATGCATTAAATATTCGAAAAGTAATTGGCGTGTCTATCGGTTTTTGTGGTGTGATTCTTGTGAATGTTCCAAGTGATGGAAGTATGGCGTTTCATTTTGGAATTGGTGAATTATTGCTTCTTGGGGCCGCGATGATGTATTCATATGGAAATATATTGGCAAAAGAAGGAAGTAAAACATTAGATGTTGGGTACATGACAGCCTATCAGATGATTTTTGGATCTATCGGATTATTATGTATTGGTATTTTTCAAGTTGGATTTATGCCTTTTGTATTCAATATGAAAGCACTATCTATGTTACTTTATTTATCCTTCTTATCAGCGGCGGGGTTCTGTATATGGAATACAGTTATGAAGTATAACAAGGTCGGAAAAGTATCGATGTATATGTTCTTTATACCAGTATTTGGAGTCTTATTATCCAGCATGATTTTAGGGGAAGCAATTCATTCATTTGTTTTATTTGGATTAGCATGTGTAGCAGCGGGTATTATCGTAGTAAATCGGACACCAAATATGCAAAAAACGGAGCAAGAGAAACAAGCGGCATAAAAAGAGTAGGATTAATTTTTTTTAGTTTTAGAAAAAAGGATAGGAGTGTTCCTCTTTTTTTGAAATTTTATATGATAAAAACAGGAGAAGATAGGTTATATCACGAAGAAATATTAATATCCATTTATTGAGGAGAACATGTTATGAATGAAATTTATATATTATTAATTGGACAGGTCATTGTATTTGTTGTAGGTGCGGTTTATGCAATAGCACAGACAAAGCAAACGGGAGAAAATGAGCCTTTACCATTATTGATTCGTCTTATTCTTAGTTTTTCTTTAACTGGTGGTGCGATCTGGATTTGGTTACAAGATCCATCTGTAGAGTATCGTCAGTGGGCTGCAATTGGTATGACTTTATCTACGCTTGGTGATTTATTTATGGCAGGGATCATTCCATTTGGACATCGGTTAATCGGCGGTATGGTTACCTTTGCAATTGCACATTGTTTTTATGTAACAGCATTTTTGCAAACGGGTATCTCATGGAATGGGTTCTGGATTGGAGTAGTAGCATACGGTTTATTTTTAATAATTGGTTGGTTCTTTTTTATTCGCAATCAAAAACAAGATAGGCTGTTTACAATTGGTGCGCTCGTATATGGTTTATGGGTTGGAGGAATGGCGTGTTTTGCATTTGCATTATACTATGCAGACAACGGAATGTGGTGGATTCCAGCGCTTGGTGGATTGTTATTTGTGATTTCTGATTTTATTATTGGTGTAACGGATATTGGTGGTCGCAAAGTAAAGTATGATCCACTTTGGATCTGGGTAACATATGTTGCTGCACAGATGTGTATTGTATATGTTGGAATATAAAAGAGGATATCTCTAAAAGTAGCTATTGAGCTACTTTTGGGATATCCTCTTTTTTGATTATATATTATGCTACGATGTTCTTTTGCTGTAAAGCGGAAAGACTATATTCGTCAGCCGCTTTATAACCTTGAGATAATAGCTCATTAATGTATATTTTGTTATAAATAAAGCAGAAAACTAAATTAGAAAATCCGAATGTAAAAGCACTTGCAATTAAGATAATTAAAAACCATTTCCAATCCCCACGGAATATAGCAGGGAAAAATCCGAAGAAAAAGACAGTCCAACTAAAACCTAGTTTTGCCTGTTTAATTTGTCCAGTATTTTCGTTCCTTAAAAAATGAATCCTCCTTGGAGTATATGTATTAATTTATAAAAAGACCAATCTAGTATATCTTACATTTAAGAATATTATTCAGATTTATAAAATTTTATAGGTTTTATCTTATTCTTTCGGAATTTTGTGGAAATTAATAATAGAAACTATCTATAATAAATGTAACAAAGGGAGAGGAATGAGAGATGGAAAATGAAAAAGAAAAGTCGCTTTCGTGAGCTTTTTGAAATACTAGCTATTGCGTGTTTGTTGTTTTTTTTAGTGAAAATTTTTGTGTTTTTTCCAACAACTGTGCAGGGAGCATCTATGAGGCCAACATTGCAAGATGGGGATAAAGTAATTATTAATAAGTTAGCAAAGAGATTTGAAACCTATGAGCGTGAAGATATTATTGTAGTAAAGACTGATAATTTTTATGTGAAGAGAATTATTGGGTTGCCAGGAGATGTAATTGAGATGAAAAATGACCAATTATACGTAAATCATCAAGTGCAAAGTGAACCTTATTTAGATAAAAATAAAAAACAAGCGAAACAACTTCTTATTAATTTAACTGAAGACTTTGGTCCTATTACGATTCCGAAAAATAAAATTTTTGTCATGGGAGATAATCGTTTAGTGAGTAGAGATAGCCGTAACGGCTTAGGACTGATTCATAAAACAGAAGTGCTTGGCACATTAACTGCAATCTATTATCCGTTTGATCATATGAAAATTGTGAACTAGAAAGAAGGGATAATATGGAGGATATGATTGGACACATTCTAGTAGGAGTTGGTCGCGCAGCAATTGCATTAAGTGAAATATGTGTTGATGCAGGTAAAGGGATTGTAAGAGGGACTGTTAGTATTATAAGAGTCGCTGGAGACTTTATGTTAGATGAAGTGGTAGAGGATGCATTAGAAAGATTAGCGGAACGAGAAGAACGGAAAAAGAAAAGAGTGCAGCGACACATAGAAAAACTGAAGCGGTATACATGGTTCAAGGTTTTATATGAGGATAAGCGCTGCCAGGAAATTTTTAATTATAATAAAGCATGCAGGGATGTATTAAGCAAACGTCGTTATGTACATAAGTTAATTCATAAAGAAGATGAAAGAAAGAAATTCATTAAGCGTGTGAAAATTGATGCAAAGGTTAATGATGTTAATTGGGATATGTGAAATAGAATATAAGTAAAAAACCAAGCAATTGTTACAATTTGCTTGGTTTTTTGTATTTACCTAAATTGTAGGTGCCTCGTTCGTTGCTATTTTCAAAGAAGGGGCTTCATCGTTTTTTTCATTTAGCATGAATTTGTACTGCAATAACTGTAATTTAAACAGTGTTAAAGGATCATGATATGTTTCTGGATTTGTTCTTAGTTTCGTTAATGCATTTTCATCTTCATTTATTTCGAGATGTGCAGCTTCCACAGTTTGCTTTAATATGCTAAGAGGTTCTTTAAAGAACATCATAATATCACGTTCTAATGCACTCTCGAATAATTCAAATTGAAGGAAGAACTGTTCAGAAATAGTTGTTGTTACATCTGTATAGTCTTCGGTCTCGATATAATTTTTATATTTGTTGTAAAGCATGGATTGATTTTTCTGCATGTTACCGAATAGCTTTCCAGCACTTTTTAATAGAAATTGTGTTGGTGTAAAGCGTAGTAAAATATTCACATCATCAACTTTGATCCGGTTTGTCATCCTTGCAACATCGCGGCGCCAATCATCAAGTAGTTGGAAATCGCATGGTAGTTTCATACGTTCTTCTTCGTATAATTTATTAAATGTTTCACTCATTTCATCTAAATAAGATTGACTTTGAATAAATTCATTATGGACTTTTTCAATCCATTCTTGAATAGATTGAGTAAACTTAGGTAATATCATTTGTTGTAAATGTTTTTGAATTCTTTCATTCATTGCTGCATTTAATTCTTCAGGAACTTGTTTAAAGTCACTATCTTCATGAACTAAATCGGAACAGCTCTGCAATAATTCAGGAATTTGATCATGAAGATCATGTATAATTTCATCTTTCGTTAAACGATATGAGTCTGTAATAGAGCGAGTCTTATCTTTTTCAATAGCAGTCAGGTTATTAATGAAGCCATTTAATTTCACTAAAAGGTGTTTATTCCAACGGATTGACTTTACTAACGTATTTTCTAATTGTACGCGTTCATTTAAGAGATACGTGATGGTCTTTTGAATAAACCATAATAGTTTTTCCGTGCGTTCGGTTTCTATATTTCTATTATTAAAGTTTGAAGTAATGGATTCTGTTAAATCACTTAGTTGCCCGCTGTTCTCTTCTAAAGATGAGTAAGGGAATACTCGTGCATTTGGAAAATGTACACGTATTTTAGACTCGGTTTCATTTAGCATTTTATTTGCTGTTTCATCACTAAAGATTGTATCGATTGTATTTAAAACAAAATGAACTTGTAAAGTCGGTATTTGTTCTCGTATGTATAGTAGTGTATCGATTTCTTCATCAAGTAAAGGCGAAGAGGTATTAAGAACATATAATAGATTATCGGTTGCATGTAAGTATTCAAGATTTGTATTCTCTTTATTGCCATTTCCATCAAAACCTGGTGTAACGATAAATGAGAATTTATTTTTTCGTAAAAACCTACATGGTAATTTAAACTCAATACATTTCTGCTCAGATTCTGATTTTGGAGGAACAGCCATCATTTCGTAAAATTCATCCAAATTGGAAGTAGTTCTTATTGTTAAATCCGTGAGTTCTGTAATTTCTGTTTGCGCATTATCTTTAAATATGATAGCGGCTCCAGGAGAATTTTTTAGTATACTTTCCCCTAATATAGAATTGATAAAGGATGATTTACTAGCATCATTCGTACCTGTAACGAGAACTTGTTGTACGTTTAGGTCGGAAAGTTCTCGAACAAGCCATGTGAAAGAATGACCTAAGTCTACATCATTCTTTTCTGCCCATACGACAATAGTTTCAAATAAGCTTGAAACTTTGTCTAGATCAACTGTGTTAACTGTTTTTGAACTAGAAAGGAGTGTTTCAGCGCTTTTTACAAGTAATGTATCAAGGCTTTTAGGTGAAATCTCATTCCATGCTAACGTTGCAGCGGAAACAAATAGAGAATGTTCTGCTTTTGTTAAGCTAAACCAATTTGTTAACAAGTCTGGAATAAGTTCCTGTAGTTCATGCATCAAGTATTGTCCTGTAATTAATTCACAGTAGGTGTCTTGATAAAGAGTAACAATTTCATCCCATGAGTCGTAAGAATCTACCTCGACGTGTAAAAAAAGGTGATTGATTGTTTGAATCCATAATAAGTAGGTTGACTCATCTTGATAGATTTTCCAAAGTGATGAGACAAGTTGCTTAAATTGAATGGAATCGACGGTATATAAAACTTTTAATGCTTCATAAAAATATTTTGGTTTCATTTGTTTTGTGAATCCTTGATTCACATAACTTGTTAAAATCTCAAACCAATGTAATGATTTCGTTCGAATTCCTTCTTGAACAGCAAGGTCAATAGCATTGTTCCAATCCTGCTGTTTCTCATAAAAGGAACGAGCAATGGCAGTGATATTTGGATAGTCTGGTTGGAATGAAACTGCTTCACTAATGACCTTAAAAGCAAGTCCTAAGCGATTTTGTTCGATGTACAGAGAAAGAAGTTGCAATGAAACTTCCATTGTCAGTGTTGTGTCTTCTGTTTGAATCGATGTATAGATTTCTTCTGCCATTGAAAGCAATCCTAATTCAAAATAAGCGTCTGCTATATTTTTTTTTGCCCATAGAGAGAGATCATTGTTTACTTTCTCCCACTTGAAGATGGCTGTTTCGAAATCTTTATGATGATAATTAACTTCTCCTTGTGCGAAACGAATGTTAGCGATATTGGAAAATTCATTTTCAGCTTCATTTACATATGCTTCCCCAAGTACTTGAGGAGCCTGAACAGAATCCTGTTCAGTTAAGAATGTTTCATAGTATACCTTTTGAATCAATTGTTTTTCTATGGTCATGTTTTTTCCCCCTGTATAATTTAGAAAAATGATTTTTATGTAAAAGGATGCATAGTACTCTACACGGATGGAAGATGCATGTAATCTTTTTAAATATATGTTTACTGCCTATATCATTTTTCTTGAGAGTCAAACCGATGCTAAATGTAACTTTTCTTTATTGTAACAAAAATCACGCTTGGGAAGTCGGATTTTCTTATAATTATGAAGTGAAGTATGGATTTATCACGCTATTCGTGGACAATATGCATTCACACCTTAAGGTCCTGAAAAATGAAGATTAAAAGTAGTAAAAAGTTTCATTACAGGTAAGATGAATAGGAGTAGAGTTCATTATAAAAACGATGTATAGTGAATATGTATACCATGTTTGCTTAAAAGATAGAGAGGGTACAATATGGAATAACGATTGTGCATAGGATGTGTCATCCAAATGGAACAACATATTGGTGAGTTAATCTCACATTATGGGTATTTGGGAATTATTATAGCTCTTGCGGGTGGAATAGTGGGTCTGCCAATACCAGATGAGTTTTTGCTGACGTTTGTTGGTTATAATATTTCGAAAGGAACTATGTCAGGGACAGCTGCTTTTTTAAGTGGAATGGCTGGTGCGGTACTTGGAATTACTTTAAGTTACATACTTGGCTTAAAACTTGGACTGCCTGTATTAAAAAAATATGGTCCAAAGATAGGAATTAAAGAAAAGCAAATTGAAAAAACGCATGTTTTGTTTGAAAAATATGGTCCTTTTTTAATAATGATTGGATATTTTATACCAGGAGTTCGTCATTTAACTGCATATTTTGCTGGTATGTCAAATTTAACGTTTTGGAGATTTTGTCTATACGCATACGGTGGTGCTTTCATCTGGATTAGCGTTTTTATTGGACTTGGATGGAAACTTGGAGAGAAGTGGCGCTTTGTTGAATATAGTTTGCATCATTATGGAATGTGGATTTTAATTATCTCAGTAGTAGTTGTACTTATTGTATGGCTCTACATAAGAAGAAAAAAAACCGCTAGTTAAGCGGTTTTTAGCTGAAAGCAATGAAGAGAACACCTGCTGTAATACATACAACACCCATTCCAGTCATGAAGTTTAATTTTTCGCCTAATATAATTATTGCAAGAATAATTGAAAATACAACACTTAATTTATCTACAGGAGCAACTTGTGAAACTTTTCCTGTTTTTAAGGCGAGAAAATAAAACAGCCATGATGAGGCACCAGCTATACCACTTAACGTGATAAATAGCAGTGCTTTTTTATTCATTAGAACGTCACCAATATTTTGAAATTTACCTTGTATCATAATTACACCTATCATAAATAGTGCCATGATGATTGAACGGATAGTTGTTGCCACATTGGCATCGATTCCTTCTAAACCAAATTTTCCAAAAATGGATACAAGTGCTGCAGCAATTGCTGATAATAATGCGAATAATAGCCATGAACTCATAGTAAAATTCCTCCAGTCTTGTATTATTATACATGAAAATCATTCTCAAGTATAACGGATAGCAAGAGGATGTTTTGAATATAACTATGAAAATAGTAAAGGCCCATCTAACATAAAGATGTTAGATGGGCCTTTGATCTATTATTCTGCAATTTCTTCATATAAAAAGTACGTTACATTATAAATGTGTTCTACTTCATCATCTGTCATAAATAAAAGCTCTTCACGCTCAATTCCCTTTTTCTTTTCAATAAACTCAATCATATTTTTCCGTTCTTCTCTTTTCATCATTTTGTTTCTCCTCCCAATCTGTTTTAATACAGTTTATTTAAGTTGATACTATTATATAACAGAATCTTTAGAAAGTTCCATCTTTTTTATCTTTTTTTTGATAAGAACTTTTCGACAAAACAAGCCCTTTTAAAGGGCTTGTTTTTGAATTACAGTCGTAAAAACTCTGGTTGAGTCGTACCAGCACTATCGATGTAGTAAATTGTATTTGGATTGATCTTTATAAGTACATAGTTAGGATCTTCAGGGCCGAGTAACCAGCGTTTTAAGTTGTTGTTCCAAAATTTATTTTTTAATGTTTGCTCTTCTTCAATTGAAGCGGTGCCTTCTACTTCGATATAATCTTCATCCCATTTCTTCCCTTCTCTTCCGAGTAGCACGTGTACATTTGAATTTTGTTCGATATCTACTACCTTTTTGGAATTACGATCTGTTGCGACATATAATACAAAGTCTTCATGAAAAAACATCATAAAACAGCTATGTGGCTTATTTTCACGCACGGTAGCTAATACACCTGTTCTTTGTCCTTCAATAATAGTTGCAATTTTTTCTTTTAAATTCATTTTTTGAGCCCCTTTCTGTTATCCGTAATTTCATTCTGCGGAAACTTGTTGCTTAAAATTTTTTACACTCTTTCATACTTTTTTCTTCAATCGTATTTTTTAAACGTATTTGTGATGAAATGGGACAAGTTAGGAGAAGAATAATGATAATAGTGGGGGAAATACATACGATGAAAGGATGGAAAATATGTTTAATAAAATTTTCTTAATACTTGCACTTGCTGGTGTACCGCTTTCTATTCTTGGAAATACGTTGCATTGGCCACAAACAATTATGTTTGCTGTGTATTGCATTACAATTATTGCTCTCGCTGCTTTTATGGGAAGAGCGACAGAAAGTTTAGCTATTGTCTCTGGACCAAGAATTGGTGGGCTATTAAATGCAACCTTCGGGAATGCGGTTGAACTTATCATTTCAGTTTTTGCATTACAAGCAGGGCTAACTGAAGTCGTACTTGCTTCACTAACTGGTTCCGTTCTTGGCAATTTATTGTTAGTTGGAGGTCTTTCTTTTTTTGTAGGAGGGCTCAAGTATAAAAGACAAAGTTTTAATGTTTATGATGCAAGGCATAATTCGGCCTTACTAATATTTGCAGTTGTTGTAGCATTTGTTATTCCAGAAGTTTTTTCAATGAAGATGAGTATAGACAAAACATATCAATTAAGTATTGGGGTTTCAATCATCATGATTGTCATGTATTTAGCCGCACTATTCTTTAAACTGGTTACGCATCGTGGTGTGTATCAGCATAAAAGCGATGAAGTAGAACATGAGGAAGAGCCTGAATGGTCAAAAGGGAAAGCATTACTTATTTTAGCGATTGCAACAGCGGCTGTTGCTTATGTATCCGAGGCGCTTGTTCATACATTTGAAACGGTAGCAAAATCATTTGGATGGTCGGAATTATTTATCGGGGTTATCATTGTTGCGATTGTTGGTAACGCCGCGGAGCATGCCTCTGCAATTATTATGGCTTATAAAAATAAAGTGAATATTGCAGTTGAAATTGCAGTCGGTTCAACCTTGCAGGTTGCCATGTTCGTTGCCCCTGTTCTCATCATACTTTCGATGTTTTTTACGGTAAAAATGCCCCTTGTATTTACAATGCCGGAACTTGTGTCCATGATTACAGCGGTCTTTTTAACAATTGCAATTTCAAATGATGGAGATACGAACTGGTTTGAAGGAGGAACATTATTAGCCGCTTATTTCATTATGGGAATTGGCTTTTACTTGTTATAAAAAATTGGGATAACAATATTACGGAGAGAAAATAATAGAGATAGTTAATATATAAATCCATTTTGATTTGCAGGCATATAAGTCGCTGCTACGAAGAACAAAAGGTGACATGCACTTGTTTTCTCTCTTTGTTTTCACTTGGCATGGGGGCAGGAAGAGGATCTGACCGCTTTTATGCATGACCAGATGCTCTATCCCACCTAAAAAGAAAGGTTTTATGTCGGTTTTTCAATTTGTATTTAATAGCTATTTAAATGATTTATACACTCTTAAATTAGGAAGGGGTAAAGTAGGTGAAACGAGTGTACAGCATATGTCTTTCAACTATGGTCTCGTTTATTTTATTATTTCCTTATAGTAGCTCTGCAAAGACAACAATAAACGTAAAGATGCCTTCATCTGTTTTGAATATTTCAAAGGACAATACGTATCCAAATGAAGCGCAAGATTTACCGCGTTTGCAGCCAAGTGAACTAGCGAAAGAATTACTGAAAACATCGACCATTCGAATCGAAAACCCAGATTTAATTCGGTTGTTTAATGAAACTTCGATTTCAAATGCACCTCTTGCAGTTGGATATAGGGCGAAAATTTATTTAGGTCAATGGCCGTTAAATTATGAATCAACAGATACAGCGATAAATTGGGAATATAAGCAAGTAAATCGTAATGTATATGATAACCGTGGTGTGGAGCGGTTATATCCGCTTCGGTACAAACAAGAATCGCAAAAAACGGTAGAAGGTGGTTTAACAGCCTATATTAAAGATACAGATGATGTGAAAAAGATGATTCTTTTAAAGGCGATGGAGAAGGTGCAGCTTCCTCTTTCTTTTAAAACAACAATTGGTTATGGTACTGGAAATGAGCGTGTATATAATATCAGTCCAAAACAACTTGGGTATTTATATGCATATACACCAGCGGTAAATGAAAAAGGAAAAGTTACATTTGGAGAAGTATATCTTGTTTTAAAAGGAAATCAGAAGAGGCTTGTCATTAAAAATATTACTTCACAAGGAATTGGGGCATCTATTCCTATACAAGATTATGTATCCTTTAAATTTATTTCTTCGCCTTATCCACAATAGCAAAAAAAACGTCAGCTAAATATGCTGACGTTTTTTTTGCTACAGTGTAATATTTGTTTCTTTTGTTAAGAAATCCTCGGTTGGATAATAGCTGTTTTTCACAAGAATATTTGGCCCAAGGCATTTTACAGCAGGGCAGTGACAACTTAATGATTTCGCTGTTTTCGAACTACACCATCTGTCGTAGGCTTCTTGTAATGTGTTTGTTTGAATGTTACCAAGCAGTGGAATATCACCAAAGTCTGTTACGATAATGTTGCCATCAAAAATATTTACATTTAAGCGAGAACGCCCATCTGGATCGTTACGAACCGTCACGTTTTTGCTTAAATGTAATTTTCTTAATGTAGCTAAGTCACGTTCATCATTACTACATGCGTAGAAAGGTAGTGTGCCAAATAACATCCATATATTTTCATCACGAATATCTAATAAATGCTCGATTGCACTTCGAATTTCATCTTTTGTTAAAATTTCAAGGTTGCTAGCAAAATCACTTGGGTACATAGGGTGTACTTCATGGCGCTTACAGCCCATTTCTTCGACGATTTGACGATGAATGTGTTCAATATGTGGTAGGGTACGTTTATTTAACATTGTTTCTGCTGACACGAGAACACCTGCATCTGATAAAGCTTTACTATTTGTAATCATTCGTTCAAATAGTTTAGCACGTTGTTCATAAGTAGGTTTGCGCTCCATCATTGCAAATCCACCTTCAACGAAATCATCAATTGTTCCCCAGTTATGTGAAATATGCAACACATCTAAATAAGGAATAATTTGTTCATAACGGGCTAAATCTATAGTTAAGTTTGAGTTGATTTGAGTGCGAACGCCTCGTTCATGGGCATATTTTAAGAGTGGTGTTACATAGTTGTCGACGGATTTTTTTGAGAGCATTGGTTCTCCGCCCGTAATACTTAAAGAACGTAAATGAGGAATCTCATCTAATCGTTTTAATAAAAGTTCCATTGGAAGCGGATTTGGATCTTTTGGCTGTAATGTATAACCAACAGCACAATGCTCACAGCGCATATTGCATAACGTTGTCGTTGTAAATTCAACGTTTGTTAATAGTAGTTTGCCGTACTCTTCAAGGTCCATATACGCTTCCCATGGATCGTAAGAAGGAGTAATCGGCTTCATTGTTTGTGATATACTCATCTGAAATACTCCTTTGACTGTTGAAATAACAATTTGTCCATCCTCTATAATAGAAGAATATGGACGTTTTATAAAGTGAAACTTTTTGTAACAAAAATTCTTCATCTGTTGATTTCACTTCAAGTGATGGAGGAAGTAATTTAAATGTCTGCTTGTATGTAATCAAGTATTGTGGCAAAAATGATGAAAATTCATGTTCGTGATAATCATTTTTGCGGTATAATAAGAGTAACTCGAATAAAAAGGAGAGTGCCTTTGTGGGAAAAGCAATTCAAGATAAAGATTCACAATTAGTATATTTAAAAGAACGTTTAAATATGTTCATCGAAGTAATTGATACAATTGAACCAGAAGAGGTAGAATTAGAAGATGTAGATCGTCTTCTTGCGATGTTAGATGAATTAGAACTGAAATGTGAGCAATTTAAAAAAGACGAATAATATAAAACGGCTACCAATTATATATTGGTAGCCGTTTTCTGTAAATGCGCTGTTTTATTAGAAAATATATAGATTTCCTGCCCGATTAAATAGAAGGAATATGGAAAAAAGGGTATAATCAAGTTGTGAAAAATTTCGTTTGATCTTAAGAGTCATAAAATAAAAACAAAGACTCTAGAGACTTAAGGGTGAAAATTTCATCTCGTAGCGTTTTGGTAGCGTTCACAATTGAGGGGGAAGTAACAATGGAAAAGCTTCAAGAAAGTATGTATCAACTGATTGTTGAAACATCAACGAATTTACCGAAAGATGTTCGTCGTGCAATTCAACGAGCAAAAGAACGAGAAAATGCAGGGACTCGTTCTGCAATGGCGCTTGGCACCATTACAAATAATATTAAAATGGCAGATGAAAACATCTCTCCAATTTGCCAAGATACAGGGATGCCAACCTTCAAAATTTATACACCAGTTGGCGTAAATCAATTACAAATGAAAGAAGCAATTTACAGTGCGCTTGAGCGGGCGACACAGGACGGGAAACTTCGTCCGAATTCTGTTGATTCTCTTTTCGGAGATAATAGCGGTAATAACTTAGGACCAGGTACACCTGTGATTAAGTTTGAGCAGTGGGAGAAAGATTATATTGATGCTCGTTTAATTTTAAAAGGAGGCGGCTGTGAAAATAAAAATATTCAGTATAGCTTACCTTGTGAATTAGAAGGACTTGGACGAGCAGGTCGTGATTTAGAAGGGATTCGCAAATGCCTTCTTCATGCGGTATATCAAGCACAAGGACAAGGGTGTAGTGCAGGAGTAATCGGTGTTGGTATCGGGGGAGACCGTACGTCAGGTTATGAGTTGGCAAAAAACCAACTATTTCGCACATTAGATGATGTGAATCCAATTCCTGAATTACAGAAGCTTGAAGAATACGTATTAGAGAATGCGAACAAGCTTGGCATTGGTACGATGGGATTTGGTGGAGAAACAACCTTACTTGGTTGTAAAATTGGAGTATACAATCGTCTGCCAGCTAGTTTCTATGTGTCTGTTGCATATAATTGTTGGGCGTATCGTCGCCTTGGTGTAACAATTCATCCTGAAACAGGTGAGATTATCGATTGGTTATATCAAGAAGGTGAAAATACACTTCAACAAGAAGTGGAGCACGCAAAAAGTGAGCAGCGTGAAATTGTACTGCAGGCACCAATTACAGAGGAGCAAATTCGTGAACTTCGCGTTGGAGATGTCGTTACCATTAACGGGATGATGTACACAGGTCGTGATGCAATTCATAAGCATTTAATGGATAACGATTGCCCGGTAGATTTAAATGGACAAATCATTTATCACTGTGGTCCAGTTGTAGTGAAAGATGAAAATGACAATTGGAAAATTAAAGCGGCAGGTCCAACGACAAGTATTCGTGAAGAGCCATATCAAGGCGACATTATGAAGAAGTTTGGTATTCGTGCTGTCATCGGTAAAGGCGGCATGGGAGAAAAAACATTAGCGGCACTAGCAGAACATGGTGGTGTATATTTAAATGCAATCGGTGGTGCTGCGCAGTATTATGCAGAATGTATTAAAGAAGTGAAAGATGTCGACTTCTTACAATTTGGTATTCCAGAAGCAATGTGGCACCTACGTATTGATGGCTTTAAAGCTGTTGTAACAATGGACTCTCATGGTAATAGCCTACACGCAGATGTAGATAAAACATCATTTGAAAAATTAGCAAGCTTTAAAGAACCGGTATTTAAGTAAGTGGAAAAATGCATCTCGAATCATTCGAGGTGCATTTTTTGGTACATATAGAAAAACTTGTTTAGAATGAAAGGAATATTGAAAACAGAAACTACAGGTACGATGATATATGGAAAGGAGACTATTTATGAAGCATAGATGGTTATATATAGGTCTCATTTTTTCAATTATAATGACACTTGTTCCAGTTTCTGCTTTCGCGTATACGAACGCACCAAATCACTGGGGGATTCCGCGAGCAAAAAATGAGATCCCGCCAGATGCAGGGGAAAAATTTACTGACCTACTCCGGGGTAATGGTGGTTTTTATTTAGGAGACCCGAAGAAAAAAGATATATATTTAACATTTGATAATGGATATGAAAATGGATATACTGGAAAAATTTTGGATGTACTAAAAGAAAAGAAAGTGCCAGCAACATTTTTTGTAACGGGTCATTATATAAAGACGCAAAAAGAGTTATTATTAAGAATGAAAAATGAAGGTCACATTATTGGAAACCACTCTCGAAGCCATCCTGATTTTACAACTGTAAATGATGAGAAACTTCGTGAAGAATTACAAAGTGTAACGGATGAAATTAAAAAAGTAACCGGACAAAAAGAAGTGAAATATGTACGTCCTCCGCGTGGGATTTTTAGTGAGCGTACGCTAGCTCTTGCGAAAGAAATGGGATATTATAACGTATTTTGGTCGCTTGCATTTTTAGATTGGAAAGTAGATCAGCAAAGAGGATGGCAATATGCTCATAATAATGTAATGAATATGATTCATCCAGGATCCATTATATTACTTCATGCTATATCAAAAGATAATGCAGAAGCGCTTGCGAAAATCATTGATGATTTGCGCGAGAAAGGGTATCATTTTAAAAGCCTGGATGATTTAGTAAAAAGCAATCAGCCGTAAGCATGTATGCTTACGGTTTTCTCATGCTATAATGATGTGTAAAAAGGATGGGGAAACGTATGTGGAGCGAACATGTTACGTTAAAGGATTCGTACCATTTTGAAGAGGTACTCAGGCGTTTGTCTTTTGATCCACTCAATGTTGTTCAATTAGAAGAGAAAATAGTTTATGTCCCACTTCTTATGGATGAAGAACAAATTGTTGTCCGCGTACAAGGAATTGGTACGCTTCAAAACCCACAATTTTGGGTTTCAAGTCAGACAGGTGAACAAGAGAAGGTTATGAAACGCATCTATTCCATTTTTCAATGGAATGAATCTTTTCAAGATATACAAACCCATTTTAGAAACACATCATTACGTCCACTTTTTGAAACATATGCCTATACACCACTTGTTTTAGAGTTTGATTATTTTGCTTGTCTTCTTCGTTGTATTATTCATCAACAAGTTCATTTGAAATTTGCTACTTCTCTTACAGAACAATTTGTAAAGCGATATGGAACAGAGAAGAATGGCGTTTTCTTTTTCCCAACACCAGAAAGGGTAGCGAATATTTCAATAGAAGAGCTCAGAAATCAGAAATTTAGTCAACGAAAAGCTGAATATATGGTAGGACTAGCAAAACATATTGTGGAAGGTAAGTTAAATTTAGTGGAGCTAGAAAAACAAACAGAAGAAGTAGTAGCAGCACAATTGTTACCAGTGCGAGGTATTGGTGCATGGACGGTGCAAAACTTTTTACTGTTTGGGCTCGGACGGAAAAATATGTTCCCAAAAGCAGATATTGGGATTCAGCGTGCACTTCAAGGTATATTTCAATTAGAGGATAAACCAGATGATGCATTTTTAGAAAAAATGAAACAAGAGTGTGAACCATACTGCAGTTATGCAGCGTTGTATTTATGGAAAAGTATAGAGTAGAGGTGTAATAATGGTACAAAAGCAACATGAGAGTAAGTTGGAAGTTGGTCAAACGTTTCCTGTGACAATTAAGCGTCTAGGGATTAACGGAGAAGGCGTTGGTTATTTTAAGAGACAAGTTGTTTTCATTCCAGGGGCATTACCAGGAGAAGAAGTTGTTGCGGAAACAACGAAAATTCAGCGTGGCTTTGCTGAAGCGAAAGTGAAAAAAATTCGTAAAGCATCACCGCATCGCGTAAAACCACCATGCCCAGTATATGATGAATGCGGTGGTTGTCAATTGCAGCATTTAGATTATAAAGAACAGTTGAATCAAAAGCGAGATATTGTGGTACAAGCCTTTGAAAAGTATATGAACGGAAGCATGGAAGCTGACATTCGTCCAACACTTGGTATGGGAAACCCATGGCATTATCGTAATAAAAGTCAATTACAAGTAGGGCGTAAAGATGAAAAAGTAATTACAGGATTATATAAACAGAACTCACATCAATTAATTGATATTTCTCACTGCATGATTCAGCATAAAGCAACAAACGAAGCGACAAAAGTTGTACGACGTATATTAGAAAAATTGAACATTTCTATTTACAACGAGAAAAAACAAAAAGGTCTAGTGCGTACAATTGTGACACGTGCTGCAGTTCAAACAGGGGAAGTACAAGTCACATTAATTACAACAAAAGAAGAATTACCAAATAAAGAGCAATTTATCGCAGAAGTACAAAAACAAATGCCAACAGTCAAATCGATTATGCAAAATGTGAACTGGCGTAAAACATCTGTTATTTTCGGTGACAAAACATTCAACTTAGCTGGAAAAGAAGTCATTCAAGAAACACTCGGTGATTTATCATTTGAATTATCAGCACGTGCATTCTTCCAGTTGAATCCAGAACAAACTGTTGTCCTTTACAACGAAGCGAAAAAAGCTGCTGGGTTAACAGGAAAAGAAAAAATCGTTGATGCATATTGTGGCGTTGGTACAATTGGGCTTTGGCTAGCAAATGATGCAGCAGAAGTGCGCGGTATGGATGTCATTCCAGAAGCGATTGAAGATGCAAAGAAAAATGCGAAACGTCACGGATTTACAAATACAAAGTACGAAGCTGGAAAGGCAGAACAATGGCTACCAAAATGGGTGAAAGAAGGCTGGCGTCCAGATGTAATCGTGGTTGATCCACCGCGTACAGGTTGTGACGATAAGTTACTTGAAACAATTTTAAAAGTACAACCAAAGCAAGTTGTTTATGTTTCTTGCAACCCTTCATCATTAGCGCGTGATGTGAAAGCATTAATGAAGAGTTATGAAGTGGAATATGTACAACCGGTTGATATGTTCCCACATACGGCGCATGTGGAAAATGTGGTAAGGCTTGTTAGAAAAGAAAATTAAAGGTGTAGCAGTGAGAGATAGGTCTTATCGAAAAATCGATAAGGCCTAATTTTTATTCAGGATGAATTACGCTGAATCGTATCATAAGTAACGGATAGTGATTTGAATTAAAAAATGAATTGTTTATTTTAGATGAAAACCTGATGTAATGCTTTGTTTGTCATCACTAAACAGCCTTAGAACACTTATTTGAGCGAATGCATCTGCGATATGAGTACAGTGAATTTTTGGTTTACGTCTATTGGAATAATGTTAATAGAAATTAGCACTGATCTTTGCATGATGGAGTGCTTTTTTATTTGTTTGTAATTCCTATATAAATTCCGATTACTTTAACTTTAATTCGTATGTAAGTAAATAATATGATGATTAAAGGATTATACAAATATTTGGTAAAACAAAGTATACTCAATATAGATAAATATAATCAATTTAATTAGGAGTGATTTTTATACTTAAGCAAAATGCAAAAAGGATACTTATATCATTATTAACAAATCCAATATTAATAATTGGATACTGGATTTTTTGTTATGAGTTAGCTTCATTCTGTACGTATGGAAGAATGAATTATAATATTTATATTTTATTATTATGTATAGTATTTTTTATATCTATAATTACATTTACTACAATGAAAATGATAAAAGATAGAGAATATGAATCTAAAAAATTAACTAATTTAACTGCATGGAAATATATTTCTATTATCATTATTGTGGTAATCACATCATTTTATGGAGTACAGATTTATAAAAGTGCAACAAATTATGGAGGCAAGCTTGCATGGTTTATAGAAAGGTTAAAACATGAAAGGTCAGTTAAATTTAAACATAATAATATATATGAATATGGGGTAGAAGGTATTTTTGAAGACATAAATAAAAAATATACTTTGCCAAAGAAATTATATATGGCAACTGATTTTGATCTTACATTTCATTCAGATGGAACAATCACAGCGTTTGATACATTTGTTTATGGGAAAAATGCTGATGGAAAAGAGGAAACTTACTTAATAACTTATAATAAAAAAAAGTCACAAGACATTACTATAATACGAAATGGATATGCAAATCCTGATTATGATGATGATAAGCTAGTAGAACCTTTAATTAAAACGGTTAAGGCTATTCCAGTTAAGCGAACAGTTAGTAAGTGGAATGAAGGTAAGTATGGATTGATTTATTACGGGAAAAGGAATTGGGGGTACAATACGGAGGGAATTATTAATATTAATGAGGATGGTAAGGAGCATAAACTTGAAGAAGCAACTTCTGAAATCATTGGATATACTGTATCTATATTTGTCCCTGGAAAAGAGAAAGAGTTAGTACCTGCTAGATATAACTTAATAGGTGACCCGAATTGGAGTAAACTAAATACTAAACCAAATCAAAAGAGTTCTAAAGAGAAGCAACAAGATTTAACTAATAGCAAGGAACAGTTTTTCCTATCAAAAGAAGTTGGTTATAAACTAAATATGACAGAAAAAGCATTAGGTAGTGCTTTTTATTCACTAAGCAAGACTATTGATGGAGGTAAAACATGGGAGGTTATAAATACAGACCCATTCATCGGAGGAATTGGTAGTGTATCAGGAATAACTTTCATAAATGATAAACTTGGATTTTTAGGAGCAATCCGTCCTTCTGGTACTAACGGAGAGCTATATCGTACAGATGATGGGGGCGTATCTTTTAAAAAGATAAATTATACACCTCATGAAGTGAAATTAGATCATACACAGTCTATAATAAGTCCTTTTGATTCTCCTGGTATGCCTTATGAGAAAGATGGAGTTTTTAATATGTTAGTTGGACAAGGAGCAGATGGAGATTATAATGGTGATAGTAGCGCACTTTATCAATCAAAAGATAAAGGAGAAACATGGGAATATATAAAGGAAGTTGAAAAATAGTTAGAGTTAGTACTAAAGGTGAATAAATAAAATGGCCTCCGTTGCAGGTGCAACAGTGAACAATACCATAAGCAAATGGGTCTTTATGGCAGTTGAATATAAGTATACAACTGTTTTCCACCCTGCACAGGAGAAATGCGGAGCATAAATAATAAAAACAAAGAAGCAGAAAATCACTTAGGATTTCCTGCTTCTTTGTTTTTATAAAGAAAATACTTGAGATACTGCTATTCGCTAGTACACGACAACCGGTTCATAAGTGCTGAGATTATCATACACAGTTTTCGCAACACTAGGAGGAAGGTTAACACATCCGCCCGATCCTCCCGTTAAATAGGCATTATTGGCCCAGTTTGTCCGCCAGCCGGCATCGTGGAATCCTTGTCCGCCATTTGTGAACGGAGCCCAGTAATCTACATTAACGGAATAATCGGGTTTACCTACTGCGCTACCTTTGAGTGTGTACGGTGATCGTTTATAGAGTACATACCACACACCTGGTGATGTATCTTCACTCGTGCTATGTTTACCAGTTACTACATTCGTTGTGACTTCCAATTTTCCATTTTTGTAAATCCAAATTTGCTGTTCTGCAATAGACACTTCCGCATACGTGTCTCCAATGCCATTATTCGCTGTTGTTTCATAACCGATGCCTTCATTATTCCAGCCATTTCCGTAAATATTAGAAGCGGAAAGCGATTTTTCCCCTTTTTCGAAGGCTTCTTGGATTCGTTTTGCTTCTTTTTCAATATGTATTGCCCAGCCATAGCCTTGTCCTTTTACTGATATGACCGAACCAGAATGGGTTTTAAATGCGAAGTCTTTATTTAATGTTGATTTAGAATTATTAATTTCAGCAATCTTGTTCTTAATGTCGCTCGCGTCGATTGTAACTTTCATATCCTTTGACATAGAGGCATTTTGAATTAAATCTTTAGCTTTTAAAGAGTAAACTTCATTTTGTACCTTATAATCAATGGTTTGTTGAAGAAGATCCTGTAGCGCTTGTTCTTCTTTTTTGACAATCGAATCGTTTTCCTTAATAGGCTGTATGTATACAGGATTCAGATGGATTTCACTTTTATATTTCTGCTTGTCGTAATCCTTTAATAGACTAGCAACATCATACTGTTTTCCGTCAATGCTTTTTGAGATAACAACTTTGCCCTGTTCGAGCTTCGCCATAGCATCTTGAGGCGCTTTTAAACTTTTATTCATAGATATGAGTTTTTCTTCTACAAGTTTTTTCATCGTTTCGCTTCGATACTGATCCGCCTTTTCTGGTAGCAACGAATAATCCTTTTCCTTTGAGGAAGGGAAAAATGTCCACTGGCCTTTTAATAGTTTCTTAACTTTAGGCAAATCTTCTTCCGTAAGTTCCGTTTGCGTATCTTTTTCATCTAAAATTTGTTGTTGGCCGACATAGACTTTGTTTTCTAATCCAGATGTTTTTAATTTCTTTAGTGCCTGATCAGCAGTCAGACCGCCGACTTTTGTGTCATTAATCGTAACCTGTGAATTGAAACGAGTTGCCTGATAATAACTCATTCCCCCAATTAGAAGTGCAATTGTAACGACGCCACCTGCTGTGATAAACTTCCAATTTTTAAAACGCTTGCTTGAGTTTACTCGTTTTCTATCAACTTCTTCAACTGATTCATTTATTGTGTTGTTGTTCATAAACTATTCCTCCGTATACATCAACGTCAACCGATTTTAAACTAAAACCATTGACTAGTGTACCTTATTATTCTTAAAATTTCATTATTTTTGACTAGATTTTATCGCATTGAATTGGTTGAATTTGTATTTTTTTAATAGAGTGAGATATCAAAAGGATAGCTAAATTCTTTTGATTCACAATGAATAGTCCCTTACAATGCCCTTGCAAGCCCATCCCAAGCCCCTTACAAGTAATAAATCATTACAAAAACAAAAAAAAACTACTACTACAAGAATCATCCTAAAAGAAATAAAACCGTATTAGTCATTTTTTAAAAATCAAATTGCCAAATTTCCTCATTCGTCCTTATATCTATTAAGGAAACGGCAATTTCCTATGTGCCGCAAAAGATGGGAGGAATCAATATGGCAGTATACCGGAATGTACAGGTGAATTTTTGGCAGGATGATTTTGTATTGGACTTAACGCCGGAGGAACGATACTTTTACATATACTTGCTGACATGCTCTAAAACGACGCAATGCGGCATTTATCCGTTACCGAAGCGTTTGGCGGAGATGGAAACAGGTTATAACCGGGAGACTGCTGAGAAGCTACTGCAGCGGTTCATTGACTATGGAAAAATATTATATGATGCAGAAACGAAGGAGCTATACATCCAGAACTGGGTGCGCTATAACCTAGTTACGAACACGAACATCGAGAAATGTGTTTTGCGTGAGCTAAAGACTGTGAAAAGCAAAAAGTTTTTACATATGTTTCTTCAAAAATGTTTGGAGGAAGGGCTGAGCATTCCGCTGTTATTGGAGCATTTTGGCATGCCGGTTGAAGAGTCTCAAGCTGTTCCTCAAGATGATGCCGAAAGCTGTGAAACAGATGGGGAAATTGATTCGGGAGGTAATGTATTCACGTTTTATGAACAAAACTTTGACAGCTTGTCACCGCATACGATGGAGGAACTGAATGCGTGGATGGATGATCTGTCAGATGAACTTGTATTGAAAGCACTCCAGATTGCCTATGAAAATAACAAGCGGACGCTTGCTTATGTGAAGGGCATTTTACGGGACTGGCATGAAAAAGGATATACGAGGCTTAGTGAAGTAGAGGAAGCAGCAGTGAGGTTTCGGAAGAAGGAACCGTCTGTTGCCCATGATACTGAGAAATTTCTAAATGATTGTGAAGAATGGGAGAAAAACGTACCGTCTGAAGAAGAGCTACAGAAGTTCTTGCAGGAACATGGGTGGCGCCCGTGAACTAGAAAAGGGAGATTATACATTATTGATTTAATATGTGTGGTCTATGCGCATAATACATTGGCAGAAGTAGACGCCTAATCAGCTGTCTTGTGTTACTATGAAAAGAAGATTACGAAAAACATCATAGAATGCTTAAAATTTTTGTTTTATGTAACGGAAAAAGAAAGGCGGTGAGTCTGTTAATAAAAACATGAATAGGAAAATGTCTATGTTTTTAATAGCAGAAAACAATGAACAACTACAAATTAACAATTCAATATGACGGAGGCCGCTATAAAGGTTGGCAACGTCTTGGAAATAATGATAATACGATTCAAGGGAAAATCGAAAGTGTATTATCAGAAATGACCGGAAGAGAAATCGAAATTATTGGCTGCAGCAGAACAGATGCTGGTGTACATGCTCTTCACCAAGTAGCTAATTTTAAGATTGATGAGAATTTACCAGAACTTAAAGTTAAAAAGTATTTAAATCAATACTTACCAAACGATATTAGTATTACTGATGTAGAGTTAATCTCAGAACGCTTCCACGCTCGCTACAACTCAAAAGCGAAAACGTATTTATATAAAATTTGGAATGAGGAACATACAAATCCATTTATGCGTAAATACAGCATGCATGTTGGGAAAAAGTTAAATATTGAAAACATGCAAAAAGCAGCGCAATATTTAATTGGTTCACATGATTTTACTGCTTTTTCTAATGCTAAATCTAAAAAGAAATCTATGGTTCGTGAAATATATATGCTCGATGTCGTGGAAAGTGAAGGTTTCATCCAAATTAGAGTGAACGGAAATGGATTTCTTCACAATATGGTGAGAAAAATCGTTGGAGCATTAGTAGAAGTTGGATTAGGTCAGTTAGATGCTGAAGTGATCCCACAAATTTTAGAAGCGAAACAACGAAATCAAATTAATTGTCTTGCGGATGCGAGTGGATTGTATTTGGAGAAGGTTGATTTTTAGGGAAAAATAAAGACCGTCCTTTCGGAACGGCCTTTATTTTTTATGCTTATAGAACATTCTATGATTACGTATTTAGCCCATACTTTTTTAATCGATATTGCAAGTTTTGTCTACTTAATCCTAAGTATTTTGCGGCTTGCGAGATATTTCCATTATGTTCTTTAAGCATTTGAATAATATATTCTCTTTCCATTTCTTTTATTGTGTTCTTTAAAGTTTTCGATGTATGATCTAATTTATCTGTTTCCCATCTAGCTAGAGGAGGTTGAATAGGGGATTCGTTTTTTGTTAGCTCATAAAAACGAGCTGGGATATGGGATGTTGTAATAACGTCCTCATCTTCAATTAAGTTCATAGCCCCTTCAATTATGTGCTCTAATTCGCGTATATTGCCGGGCCAATCGTGTTTATAGAAGAAATTTATTACGCTGTCATCCACACCTTGTACTCGTAAACCAAACTGCATATTATATTTTTCAATAAAGCTATGAAGAAGCGGTAAGATGTCTTCTTTCCGCTGTCTTAAAGGTGGGAGAAATAAAGTAACGACGCTTAGTCTGTAATATAAATCTTTTCGCAGGCGATTATGCGTGATAGCTTCAATCGGATCTTCATTAATGGTAGCTATGATTCGAACGTCGACTTCTTTTTCTTGTGATCCGCCGATTCTTCGTATTGTTTTATCTTGTATTGCCCGCAATAATTTAGCCTGAAGTGCAGGGCTTAGCGAGTTAATTTCATCTAACAATAAAGTTCCACCATGTGCTTCTTCAAATAAGCCTGGTTTATCGATTGCGCCTGTAAACGCTCCTTTATTCGTACCGAATAATAAGCTTTCCATTAAAGTTTCAGGAATGGCAGCACAATTTTGTGAGATAAAAGGTTTTCCAGCACGTTGACTTTTATTATGAATACTTTGTGCAAATAGTTCTTTTCCAGTTCCTGTTTCTCCCACAATCAGTATAGAGGAAGAGGTACGCGTTACTTTTTTTGCTTCTGTAATAACCGATTGAATCGCGCCTGAATTACCTATTATATGATTGAAGGTAAATTTCGTATGATGCCCTCGAATCGCGCGCCCTTTACTCGTTTGCCTTAATGGAGGAAATTCTTTTACGATTTCAACAGCGCCCTTGATTTTTCCATTCTTCACTATAGGGAAGGTGTCATTAATCGTTGTAATCTCTTGCCCCCTATTATTAAAATAAGTCTGTTTTATATTTTTCTTTGCTTTTCCAAGTGTTAATGCCTCTATAAGAGTACTATTCTGGTTTTCTTCAAAAGCAAATACTTCTAAAAGATTTTTATATAGTACATCTTTATGATCCATCGATTCAATCGCCATCATTTTGCGGTTATAAATGATCGTCTTACCTTCTTCGTTAATCATATGAATGCCAATATCAATTTCATTCAGTAAAGTTTCATATAGCATATTCATTTTAACTAATTTTTTGAAATTGATTTCTTCTGTATACATGTTTCATCTTCTCCTTGTTATACCCTATGAAGACTGATTTTTCTTAATTTTAATAAAATTTTTGCGAGTATGCAAAAAAAATTTGCATGTTTAAGGTGAAAAATCTTTAAAAGAGAAGAAAGATATTGCGTGGAATTCAGATTTTTTCAGTACTATCTCTTAATCCTAAGTAAGAAATTAGGTTGGTATATATCTTGCATGAATAGTAGTTGAATCTTATAAATTTGGAGGTGGGGGAAAAGAGTTACATGCGCACTTAATAAGAAAGAGGGGTTTAAAAGATGAAAACAGTAATAGAAAACGTGTACAGCCCTTGCTATGGCAGAGTTGCAAAATTATTTATTAATGAAAGTTCCTACGTATATGAGTGGGAGAAATTAGCTTTAATTGAAACGATGGATGAACGGAAAGTAGAAGTTAAAGTGGGAATCAGCGGTTATGTGGAATTGCTAGAAGTAGAAGAAGGACAAGTTATCACGGAGAAAACATTATTAATAACAGTCAGGGATGATTTATTGATTACAGGAAGTGATTAATATAGTCCTTCTGGATGATGTACCGTTTTCTAAGGATCTTTTAAACAATTGTGGAAAATTATAAAAAATTTTAGTAGCAACTATTTATCGTATGATAGGTATTTCCTTGGATTGGGAGATTTTCTTTTGAAAAATCTCCCTCTTGTTACAATTCTATCGTAATCATGAGTATGCACTTTATTTTTTTATATTATTTTTTAAAGCGTTTACATTTCTGCTAGGGGGGCTCATATGGAAAAGCAAAATCAGGAGTTAAAGCGAGAGCTAAAAAGTCGACACATATTTATGATTGCACTTGGAGGGGTTATTGGCACAGGTCTTTTCTTAGGATCAGGTTATACAATTCATGAAGCAGGGCCAGGCGGTGCGATTGTAGCGTATCTTGTTGGGAGCTTTGTTATGTATTTAACGATGCTTTGTCTTGGAGAGTTAGCTGTTGCTATGCCGAATGCAGGATCTTATCAAATGTATGCTACAAAGTATATTTCGCCTGCGGTAGGTTATGTAGTTGGTTGGATGTCATGGTTAAACTGGGCTGCTACGATAGGGATTGAGTTGATTGCAGTAAGTATTTTAATGAAGCGCTGGTTTCCGCATGTACCATCTTGGATATGGTGCGTCGTGTTTGCAGTCCTTCTTTTTTCGATTAATGCATTATCCTCACGGAGTTTTGCAGAGGTTGAGTTTTGGATTGCCGGCATTAAAGTAATTACAATTATTGCATTTATTATTTTAGGCGGGGCAGCGATGTTTGGATTTTTACATATGAAAGGAAATGACGCAGCACCGATGCTTTCAAACTTTACTGATCACGGGGGACTGTTCCCGAATGGACTGAAAGCGATTCTAATTACCATGATTGCCGTTAATTTCTCCTTTCAGGGGACCGAGATTGTTGGGATTACGGCCGGTGAGAGTGAAAACCCGGAGAAAACCATTCCGAAAGCAATTAGAAATACAGCTTGGCGTATATTCATTTTCTTTATACTTTCTATGTTCATACTCGCTGGGTTATTCCCATGGGAAAAAGCGGGATTAGTAGAAAGTCCATTCGTAGTTGTATTTGATAAAATTGGGATTCCGTATGCCGCAGATATTATGAACTTTGTTATTATTACAGCGGTGTTATCGGTAGCAAATTCGGGCTTATATGCAACTTCTCGTATGCTTTGGTCTATGTCGAAGCAAGGGATGATTAGTCCAATTTTTGGGAAGTTATCTAAAAACGGTGTTCCTATTTATGCATTACTTACAAGTACAATTTTTGGTTGTCTTTCTTTATTATCTGGTATATATGCAGAGGATACAGTTTATTTATGGCTTCTTTCTATTGCAGGATTCGGTGGAATACTAGTCTGGGCATCGATTGGTTTATCAAATTTTCTTAGTAGAAGAATGTACGTAAAGCAAGGCGGGGATATTAAGGATTTGAAATTTAAAACGCCGTTGTATCCGTTTGTGCCGCTTCTTTGTTTCGGATTAAATATGACTGTAATTGTGGGCATGGCTTTTATTCCAGATCAACGTATGGCATTGTATTGTGGTGTTCCATTTATGATTGTTTGTTTACTGTTTTACCGTGTTACAAAAAATAAGAAAAAATCAATGGAACACATTGAAAAGAAGGACACAGTAGAAGTAAAAAGTTTATGATGGAATTTTAGGTTTGATTTTTATGTAGATGAGTAATAGTGTTATAAAAAAATCAACCGTAGGTACATAATCACAGCTTTATGTTATATGTAGAGAATGACAGGATATCATTAGTATTGAAATGAAAATCAAAAAAACGAGCTAATCTACCAGATAGCTCGTTTTTTATAAAATACATGTAGACTAAGAGGATTGATCTTTTTTGATTTGTAGTTTAACAGTCCAAAAAGCAGCAAGCATAATCGCTGCGATACAACCGCTAACTGTCCCGAGTAGCTGTGCATAAGGAAGGCTATTCATGTCGCTGTTGAGAAAAAACATCATGCATAGGATTGCAGGGAAAAGGTACAGATAATATAAGCGTTTCAGTCGTTTATCTTTTATCATCAACTTAGCCCCTTTTTATAAATTTATAATTAAATTATAACATAAAATTTCCCAATTCGTGTGGTGAAATTCTGATTTGTGAAAGAGTAAGAAAAGTTTCATCTTAAGTTATGGATAAAATGAAGAAGTTGAAGTTCAGCAGTTGATTGAGTTTACGAAAGTGATTACCGCTTTTATCTATGAATGGTGTCATACACAAAAATAAGAAAAAATTAAGGTTTTCCTAATAAAAGGATAAGATACATCATGTAATATGAAAAGTACCTGTCGTGTAATCGTACAAACTTTGATGTTTGTACGATTTTTTAGGATGGAACTATTTCAGAAGCTAGTCAAATTAGAATTCCGAAATAGTTCCATTTTTCTTGAGCAGCCTCTAAGTTTTCTTCTTTATATCAGCCAATTTCTCTTTTGCTAACTCAACTGCAATTGCATCATCCAAATAGCCAATTGGAAATATATAATCTGGAATAATGTCTGTTGATAAAACAAAGTACAGTAGGGCACTTCCAATGATAGCACGCTCATTGAGAGGAGTGGACTCTTTGCAAAATTGATGATACATATCTGTTAATTGCTCAATGAAAGGACCTGTACTATCAATTTGCTCTAGTTTTGTTGAGAAACTCTCATGAATGCGTCTCTGACCTTCTGTTGTTTGTGCATATCTTTCATAATTTTCAAGTTCCTGTTTCACACGAGTTGTTGTGTACTCATAATCAAATAAGTTGGAGGATTGTAATGTTTGTTGAATTGCATCAAGTGATGTGTACATATCTGTTTTTTCTTTTTTTGTATGAGGGGAATCTGTATAGATTGCATCATATAACACTTGCGGTGGAATTTGCAGACATTCTGCAAATTTTTGCAGGTGTTTTTGTTTTGCTTGTTGTTTACCATTTATAATTCTTGAAATTGTGGAAGGATCAATGTTTGTAAGTGTTCCTAATTGGCGCATAGATAAGGCACGTTCTTTTAATAATTTTTTTAATAAGGTACCAAGTTTATCATTTGGATTTTGAGTAGACATAGTTTTGGCACTCCTTTTTTTTCTAAGGTGTTGAAAAAATGTGGAGCTTTTTATTACAAGTATATGAAGCTGACAGGCACAGTTGCTCAACATTTGCATAATATGCAATGAAAAGTGAACAGAAGGAGTGAATGTTGATGAGTACAGCCAGTTTATTTTCAATTTTTTTGATTGGAATTGCTTCTAATTTAGATAATGCAGGTGTAGGTATTGCGTATGGGATTCGCAAGATTCGAATTTCTGGATTTAATAATTTTATCATCGCCTTTTTTGGTTTCTTGTTTGCTCTATTGGCTGGCTTTTTTGGAAGTTGGATTTCATTGTTTATTTCAGATTTTATCGCAAATTTAATTGGTGCACTTGTACTCGGGATAATTGGGGTATTTGTTTTATGTCAACCCTTACTTAGTAAGCAAGGGGAGGTATCAGAGAAAGATGGAAGCGTGATGGGAATATTACGTAATCCTGAGAATGCTGATTTTGATAGATCTAAAACAATCAGTTTTTCTGAAGCATTGGTATTAGGTGTTGCATTATCAATTAATAATCTTGCAGGGGGATTTGATGCGGGAGTAACCAACTTGAATCTTTGGTGGACTGCAATTATCTCAGGTACATTTAGTTTCATTTGTATTAGCGGTTTTTCCTATATAGGGAAGAGATTTTTAGCGGAATACTTAGGAAAATGGGCAACAATTATTGCGGGCATTTTACTAATTCTTATCGGAATCGATCAATTGATGTGAGAGCAGATTGGAAAACAATATTCGAATATTTCCTTGGAAATACAACAAAGTACTGCATATATCGACGTGTTTTTCTTCATACTAACATTGATTTCTTTTAAAGAAAGGGGGATGAGTATGGGACGTGGTAAAGCATTTGATCATAAGAAAAAAGGTCATGATCATCAGCCGCCTAAAGGAGCATTCATTCATAAGGATGTAAATGAGCATACGTTAGAAGAGGAAGAATTACCAGTTAATATTGAAACGTACAAAAATAGTTTAAAAAAACATTAAAGCACCTATATAGGTGCTTTTTTAGCGGATGTCCTCAATTAATTGCTGTGATTCTTCATACATGCCATATTCACCTAGAACTTGAATGCAACGCCATTTTAATTCCTCAATACTTGGTTCAAGTTCTTCGGGAAGGACATGATGAATGTCTTCAAGCCCCATTCCAAAATGAATAAGCTCTAGTACTTGATCATCAATATTTCGATCCATTAATAATTCCAATACTTCTAAATTGAATATGTATCGATAAGCCTCATCGGGGGAAACAACTTTTAATTTTAGGCTTTCTACAATACTGAGTATAAAAAGAAGGATGGTTTTTTCTAGGACAGGCTGTTCCTCCATTTGAAAAATAAGTTTCATTTCTTTTACACCTCCACCGTATAGCGTTAGGTTGTACTATATTATTCGGGAGGGGGGAACAAATATGCATAATAAAAAAAGTTATCCTATTTAAGTGGGGGCAGGATAACTTTTTTATTTGTTGGAATTTGAAATTGAATTATAGGTAATGAGGAAAACTGTCATTAAGAAACCTTTTTAAAAAATACTCCAACCTTCCTGAGCGGAGAGTAACTCTAATATTTTAAATCCAGCGATACTATTTCCATTTGCATCTAGAGCTGGTCCAAAAATACCGATTCCCATTTCGCCTTTTACGCAGCCAAAAATACCACCGGCTACCCCACTTTTTGCGGGAATACCAACGCGGATTGCAAATTCACCAGATTCGTTGTACATGCCACATGTTACCATAAATGTTTTGCAAATTTTTGTGATATGTCTTGGAATAATTTGTTTTTTCTTATATGGATCGTAGCCATCCATTGCGAAGATTAAACCAATACGTGCTAAATCAATACAGTTTACTTCAATAGCACATTGACGTGTGTATAAATCCATTAATTCCTCGATATTGCCATCAATGATGCCATTTTGCTTCATATAGTAGCAAAGAGAACGATTTAAGTAAGCAGTTTCTAGTTCAGAGATGGCTACTTTTGAAGAGTAGTTAATTGTAGGATTGTCTGTAATATCACGTACGAAGCGGAGAATTCGTTCCATCTTCTCTTCGTTACTATCTCCTGTAAGCATACTTGTAATAGCTAGCGCACCAGCGTTAATCATTGGATTAAGAGGTTTAGAAGGGCTAGTTGTTTCTAGCTTAATAATAGAATTGAATGGGTCACCAGTGGGCTCCATTCCAACTTTAGAGAATACATATTCTTCACCGCGATCTAGAAGAGCAAGAGCAAGTGTAATTACTTTTGAAATGCTTTGAAGGGTGAAGAGTGTTTGTGAGTTACCAGCATGGATATATTCTGTCTCTTTATGGTAGATAGCGATCCCTAAATCGTCTGGATTTGCATTTCCTAGTTCGGGGATATAAGTAGCAAGTTTACCTTTTTTTGTATATGGCTTTACTTGTTCTAACAGCTGTTGCAAGTTATTTATCTCGATGCACTGCATAATACCAACGCTCCTGTTCCTGTTTCACTAAGTTTACTGTTCCCTATAAACTTGGAAATAAATAATAACATGAAAAAGTGGAATGATAAAATGAAACTTCTATTTGAATAAAAATTGAAAACAATATAAACCCTTTTTTAGTTGGGAGAGAGGATCTGGCCATGCATAGAAGTGGTCAGATCTTCTTCCTGCCCCATGCCAAGTAAAACAAAGAGAGAAAACGAGGGCAGGTCACCTTTTGTTCTTCATAGCCGTGGCTTATATGTTGGAAAATCAAAATGGCTGTATAGTTGCCTTATCTTTCATTTTAGTCGGTAATAAAAGGAAAATCCCCCTTTTATATAACAGTTTGAAAATGGGGAATATATCCATAAAAAGTTCATAAATAAAAGCTACACATCTATACAACTATATGTTATTATGATTATGTAATAGAAAGCGTTTTCTAAGGTGCAATTATAATGATAACGATTTCATAAATTGAATAGGGGGAATTACAATGTTGCAGTTTCTACAACGTATTGGTAAAGCGTTAATGCTTCCAATCGCAGTGTTACCAGCAGCAGGATTATTGCTTCGTTTAGGTCAACCAGACGTATTTGATATTCCTGTTATGGCACAGGCCGGTGCAGCAATTTTTGATAACTTAGCACTTATTTTTGCAATTGGTGTTGCAATCGGTTTATCTGTTGATGGTAGTGGTGCCGCAGGTCTTGCAGGTGCGATTGGTTATCTAGTTATGAAGAATACAACTAATACTTTAAGTGTTAGTTATTCAACAGCAGAATTAAATGATAAATTAAAAAGTGTTCAAGACTTACTCGGTTCAGTTGATCCAAGTAAGTTAGCAGATACAATGACAAAAGTTTCAAAAGCATCGGCTTTAACACCGAAGATAAATATGGCTATACTTGGTGGTATTATTGCAGGGGTTGTCGCTGGCTTATTATATAACAAATTCCATAAGATTAAATTACCAGAATGGTTAGGATTCTTTGCAGGAAAACGATTCGTGCCAATTATTACTTCTGTTGTCATGCTTCTTTTAGGATTAGTATTCGGTCAAATTTGGCCAACAATTCAAAGCGGTATTGATGCAGTAGCACACGGTATTGTAAACTTAGATGCAATCGGAGCTGGTCTATTCGGTTTATTAAATCGTCTATTAATTCCAATTGGTTTACACCATGTAATGAACACATATTTCTGGTTTGTACTTGGTGATTTTACAAATGCAGCAGGCGATATTGTTCATGGTGATATCGCACGCTTCTTTGCGCAAGATCCATCAGCAGGTATGTTTATGACTGGGTTCTTCCCAATTATGATGTTCGGTTTACCAGCAGCATGTTTCGCAATGATTGCAGCTGCTAAACCAGAAAAACGTAAAATGGTTACAGGAATGTTAGCTGGTCTTGCTTTAACATCATTCTTAACTGGTATTACAGAACCAATTGAATTCTCATTCATGTTCTTATCTCCAGTATTATATGGTATTCATGCTGTATTAACAGGTATTTCGTTATTTGTAACAACAAAACTTGGTATTCACGATGGTTTCTCATTTAGTGCCGGTGCGATTGATTATTTCTTAAACTTAGGTATTGCAACAAAACCGTTATTATTAGCGGGAATTGGTTTGATTTATGCAGCAATTTACTTTGCGGTATTCTATTTCTTAATTAAGAAATTTAACTTAAAAACTCCAGGTCGTGAAGATGATGAGGAGTTAGTAGAAGAAGATGAAGATGAAGTACCAGTTGCAGGATCTATCGGTGAAACTTACGTAGCAGCATTAGGCGGAAAAGACAACTTAACCGTTATTGATAACTGTGCGACTCGTTTACGCCTACAAGTCAAAGATGCAAACTTAGTAAATGAGCCAGCATTAAAACGTGCAGGTGCAAAAGGTGTTATGAAATTAAGTAATACAAGCGTGCAGGTTATCGTAGGTACAAACGTTGAATCTGTAGCTGATGATATGAAAAAACATGTATAAATAATTGTAAAAGAGGATGTTCAAAAAGGTCGATAAAGTTGATCTTTTTGAGGGCATCCTCTTTTTTTATAGAAATATTATCGGGAATCTTACTTTTTGGAATTTTCTTTTTCTTTTTTTGTGCATATTTGTTGGTAATACGTTCGTCACATGATAAAGTAGGGATGGTATAAAACAAAACTTCCATTAGTTAGGAGAAATTAGAGGGTATCTTTTTTATGAATGGATTAAATTATTGGTAAATAAGGGGAAAAAAAGAACCATGAATGAAGAAAAGGATAGTGTCAGTGTGAAAGCTCGTCGACCGGTTACATACATAAAAAGAACGGTCATTCTCATTGTATTGTTTTCGCTTGTATATTTTGCGTTTACAAAAATTACTCCACATAATAAGAAAGAGAATGCGTTAAAAGCAACTAAGGAAGTAAAGAAAGAAACGGTACAAAAACAAGCAGAACAACCTCCGGAAGTGCCACAGCAAGCTAATAAGGAAGTGGAACAACCTGTCCAAGGACCACCACAAGAAATTAACGAGAATGCCCAATTAGATGAGTATTTAAAGAGCAAAAATTTTAGTGGAACAGCAGTTGTTGTGAAAAATGGAAAAGTACTTTTGAATAAAGGGTACGGGCTGGCAAATCAGGCGAAAAAAATACTAAATAATTCAGAAACAACATTTTATATTGGCTCAATTTCAAAGGCATTCGTAGCGACAGCGATTATGCAGTTAAAAGATCAAAATAAACTTCAAACAGAGGATACAATAGCGAAATATATTCCTAGTTTTCCAAGAGGTAGCGAAGTTAAATTAGTTCATCTATTGACACATACATCTGGAATTCCTGAATATGAGGCAGGAGCAGATGATATTTCTCATGAGGAATTGTTGAAGCGAATTGGACAACAAAAACGTTTATTTAATCCAGGTGAAAAATGGAAGTATTCGGATTCCAATTATTCAATACTTGGTTACATTGTTGAGAAAGTTAGTGGACAACCATTAGAAGAATATATTAAACAACATATTTTTGATGTTGTAGGCATGAAAAATTCGGGTTTTGGTACTGAATTAGAGAAAACAAAGTATCCTTCTACTGGTTACAAGATTGTAAATAATAATATGACAGTACCTGCTATCCCGAGCATGTCACAATTATATGGAAATGGCGACATATATACGAGTGCAAATGATTTATACTTATTTAACGAAGCGCTATTTTCTGGGAAGCTAATATCCAAAGAAAGCTACAATCAAATGTTTACAGCATTTAAAAAAGATTATGGATTTGGATGGTATGTAAATCCGGGAAGTTACTCTAATCACGGTGTAATGCCGGGATGGAATTGTTTAAATGGATTTAGTAGAAGTGGTAATGCGTATGTTATTTTATTATCTAATATTCAAAATAACATTAAATCATTTGGTACGGTTAATAATGATATTTATACGATGTTGCAGCATATTGAAGTGTAAGAGACTATCTTTTGAGGTAGTCTTTTTTTCATGTAAGTTGAGAATTGATGTAAAAGAAGACGGCATTCCACTAGAAGCAGTTCAATATTTTTCAGCAAGTGGTGGGTCACTTGTTTCGATATCGGTATCTGAACATGCGGATTTTGAAAAAGCGGTATACTATGCGGTAACAACAATTATAACCTTTAAAAATTAGAAGACATCGTAGTAGGATGCCTCTTTTATTGGAAAAGTATAAGAGTTGACAATTAAACTTCGTTGTAACTATAATTGTTTCAACTCGATCGTAAAGGGGAAATTAATCATGACGTTAAAAATAAAAGTCTATTCGGATTACGTTTGTCCATTTTGTTTTTTAGGTGAAAAGCCACTGCAAGAAGCAATTCAAGGAAAAGATGTAGAAGTAGAATGGATGCCGTTTGAATTACGACCATATCCAGCGGAGCGAATTGATCCATGGAATGAGCCAGATAAATTAGGGATGTTTCAAAGCACAATTATGCCATGGGCAGAGCAAATGGGTGTTGATATGAAACTGCCCCGACTTTCACCGCATCCATATACACATACAGCTTTTGAAGGATATCAATTTGCGAAAGAACATGGAAAAGGAAATGAGTATCAGCACCGTGTATTCACAGCATTTTTCCAAGAAGAACGAAATATCGGCGAAATTGAAGTGCTAGTAGAAATTGCTGGAGAAGTCGGATTGAATCAAGAAGCATTTCGAGCTGCTTTAGAAAATCACACATATAAAGCAGCTCATGAAAAAGCAGTACATCATGCATATTATGAACAGGGCGTACAAGCTGTACCAACATTTATTATTGGTAATAGCGTTGTCCAAGGTGTCCGAGATAAAAAAACGTTAGAAGCAGTGATTGAACAAGAATTGAAAAAAGAAACTACAACTTTGTCAGAAGGAATGACATGTAACATAGATGGCTGTGAGTGATAAAAATAGCTGTTGGGAGTGTCCCAACAGCTATTTTTATTTTAAATAAGTTCTGCCATTTCTCTATGTTCAAGCTTATATGTAGCAAAAACCAAAAGAGGAGGTATTAGAAATTAAGTATGCAATTCCCCCGCAGTATTTGCCCGTCCCAAGTAAAAGACGTTCTGGATTACAAATGGATCAAGTTACATTTGTTGTTGCTCATGATACCGGAAATCCAAATGCAACAGCTGCTCAAAATATATGGAGAAGAAAATGATTTATCCCGCATTAACGGACAGTAACACTCCCACCTCAAAATTCAGCGAAAGCAAAGAAGTTAGGTGGGAGATGAACTGTCCGTAAAAGCCCGATTGGTGAGGGCTAATAATCAGTGGAGGATGGAGAAAACCCTCACTGATTAAAGTTTCACTTTATATTGTGTGGGGACGAACGAATGGATTAGTGCAAATTCGAAATATGTAAAATATATTTCCAATTAATCATGAAAAGAAGTGTACCAAACAGGTACACTTCTTTCTATTCTGTTCTAAAGAAACTATAACAGAATAGGAGGTAAGGGTATTACAGTTTAAAATGGGTATGACCCTTTATACTACAGAATAGGATTCGTTCATAAGAATACCAAAAAAATACAATTAAGGAAAGAGTTAATTTAAAAGAGTTTTAAATGAAGTTAACACTATGTGTATAGTGGTTTGTTCAATATTTCACAAACGTGTCACAACTATCTCATTCACTTTTTCAAAAAAAGTAGTATTCTAAATGTGTAAGCTGTTATATAAAAAATCTTAGTCCTGTACTAATCAAAAAATGGAGGAGATTAGGATGACTCAAGTATTAGAAAATGTAAAAAATGCATGGACAAACTTTAAAGGTGAAAAGTGGAAAGCAGAGATTGATGTCCGCGACTTCATTTTAAATAATGTAAACATTTATGAAGGTGACGAAGCCTTCTTAGCGGGAGCAACAGAAGCAACGAAACAACTTTGGGATCAAGTAATGGAGTTAACAACACAAGAACGTGAAAATGGTGGCGTTCTTGATATGGATACAAGCATTGTTTCTTCTATTACATCTCACGGTCCTGGATATTTAAATAAAGATATTGAAAAAGTAGTTGGTTTCCAAACTGACAAGCCATTTAAGCGTTCATTACAACCTTATGGTGGTATTCGTATGGCAGAACAAGCTTGTGAAGCTTATGGATACGAAATGGATAAAGAACTTAGTCGTATTTTCAGAGATTGGCGCAAAACGCATAACCAAGGTGTATTTGATGCTTATACTCCAGAAATGAGATTAGCTCGTAAATCAGGTGTTATTACAGGTCTTCCAGATGCATATGGTCGAGGACGTATTATTGGTGACTATCGCCGCGTGGCATTATACGGTGTTGATCGTTTAATCGAAGCGAAAAAAGAAGACTTAAATTTAACCGGCGGTGTAATGAGCGAAGATACAATGCGTTTACGTGAAGAGTTATCCGAGCAAATGCGTGCACTTCAAGAGTTAAAACAAATGGCTGCTTCTCATGGTTTTGATATTTCTAAACCAGCAACAAATGCACAAGAAGCATTCCAATGGTTATACTTCGCTTACCTTGCAGCGATTAAAGAACAAAACGGGGCAGCAATGAGCCTTGGACGTACTTCTACATTCTTAGATATCTTCATCGAAAGAGATATTGAAAATGGTACATTAACTGAAGAAGCGGCACAAGAAATTGTCGATCATTTCATTATGAAATTACGTCTTGTGAAATTTGCGAGAACACCTGATTATAATGAATTATTCTCTGGTGACCCAACTTGGGTAACAGAATCTATCGGTGGTATTGCACTTGATGGTCGTCCATTAGTAACGAAAAACTCATTCCGTTTCTTGCACACATTAGATAACTTAGGACCAGCTCCAGAGCCAAACTTAACAGTTCTTTGGTCTAAACAATTACCACAGAACTTTAAAAACTACTGTGCGAAAATGTCTATTAAAACATCTGCAATTCAATATGAAAATGATGACATTATGCGCCCAGAGTATGGCGATGATTACGGTATTGCTTGTTGTGTGTCTGCAATGAGAATAGGTAAGCAAATGCAGTTCTTCGGAGCTCGTGCAAACTTAGCTAAGACACTATTATATGCAATTAATGGCGGTAAAGATGAAAAATCAAAAGAACAAATTGGACCTGAATTTGCACCTATCACTTCTGAAGTATTAAATTACGAAGAAGTTATGCGCAAATTCGATATGACAATGGAATGGTTAGCTGGTTTATATTTAAACACATTAAATGTTATCCATTATATGCACGATAAATATAGCTATGAACGTATTGAAATGGCACTTCATGATACAAATGTTCTTCGTACAATGGCAACGGGTATCGCTGGCTTATCTGTAGTAGCTGATTCTTTAAGTGCAATTAAATATGCGAAAGTAAAACCAATTCGTGATGAAAATGGCATTGCAGTTGACTTTGAAATTGAAGGTGATTTCCCTAAATACGGTAACAACGATGACCGTGTAGATGAAATTGCAGTAAACCTTGTGAAAACATTTATGAACAAGCTTCGTAAACATAAAACATACCGTAACTCTGTTCATACAATGTCAATCTTAACTATTACATCTAACGTTGTATATGGTAAGAAAACTGGTAACACTCCAGACGGTCGTCGTACTGGTGAGCCATTTGCACCAGGTGCAAACCCTATGCATGGACGTGATACAAAAGGTGCACTAGCGTCACTATTATCTGTTGCAAAATTACCTTATGAAGATGCGCAAGATGGTATTTCTAATACATTCTCAATTATTCCAAAAGCACTTGGTAAAGAAGATGATGTACAAGTTAAAAACTTAGTATCTATGCTTGATGGATATGCAGTGAAAGAAGGACATCACTTAAACATTAACGTATTTAACCGTGAAACATTAATGGATGCAATGGAACATCCTGAAAAATATCCACAATTAACAATTCGTGTATCTGGTTACGCAGTTAACTTCATTAAATTAACTCGTGAACAACAAATCGATGTAATTAACCGTACAATGCATGAAAGTATGTAAGTAAAAAGTTTCCCTCTGTTGTAATAAAAGCAGAGGGAGGCTGTTTCAATAAAGGAGGAAGTTAACATGGTAAAAGGAAGAATTCATTCTGTAGAGTCTTGTGGTACTGTTGATGGCCCAGGAATTCGTTATGTCATATTTACACAGGGGTGTCTATTACGCTGCCAATATTGTCATAATGCTGATACGTGGGAAATCGGTAAAGGAAAAGAAATAACAGTTGAAGAAGTGATGCAGGATGTTACATGTTACCTTCCTTTTATTGAAGCTTCCGGTGGTGGCATTACTGTGAGCGGTGGGGAACCATTACTGCAGTTAGACTTTTTAATTGAGCTATTTAAGAAATGCAAAGAAATTGGAATTCATACAACAATCGATTCTTCTGGAGGCTGCTATTCTGAAGAGCCAGAGTTCCAAAGAAAATTAAATATTTTAATGGACTATACAGATTTAGTATTATTAGATTTAAAACATATCGATCCTAAAAAGCACCGTAAATTAACTGGTAAAACGAATGAACACATTCTACAATTTGCTCGTTATTTATCTGATAAACAAAAACCAATTTGGGTAAGACACGTATTAGTTCCAGGTGTTACTGATAGTGAAGAAGATTTGCAGAGATTATCTAGCTTCATTCAAAGTCTTTCTAATGTAAAGAAAGTTGAAGTCTTACCATATCACAAGCTTGGTGTATATAAATGGGAAGCACTTGGACATAAGTATCCTCTTGAAGGGGTAGAACCTCCAACAGAAAAAAATGTTCAAAAGGCAAAAAATATTTTACAAGCAGTCTAATCCATTTGGATTAGACTTTTTGCTTTCTTTTAATAAAATCTAGAGTATATCTATAGAAAAGAGTATACTGAAAGTGGAATATCCATATTTTTGTAAAGAAATAAGAGGATAAATTTACATAATTGTAAAGGGAAAACCAAATAGTAACAAGAATTAAGAAGTAGCAGGGTGAGTATCATGGAATATGATCATTTGTAAGTTATTGCGAAAGCTCTGATAGGAAAGTATAATGTAAAGATATGAGCACAGATAGGATTAAGGGGTCAATCTTATATGCTTTGCATATCCACGACAGGTACATAGCTAACATGAAAGTGTTGGAATCCAAACATGTAATTTTTTTTAGGAAAATGTTTTTCCTATTGTCGTATATGCAATATGGGAAAGCGAAAAAGCTAGGAGTGGATTTGTTTGATAAAAAACCCCAAGGTTTTAATATTAACTGCACATTACGGTAACGGTCATGTGCAAGTAGCAAAAACATTAGCACAAACATTTCGTCAAAAAGGAATTGAGGATGTGATTGTGTGTGACCTATTTGGAGAGTCACATCCAGTCATAACGGATATTACAAAATATTTATACTTGAAAAGTTATACAATAGGTAAAGAGCTATATCGCTTATTTTATTATGGTGTAGAAAAGATTTACGATAAGAAAATTGCATCGTGGTATGCGAATTTTGGGAGAAAACGCTTAAAAGCATTATTACATGCAGAAAAACCAGACATTGTTATTAATACATTTCCAATTATTGCAGTACCGGAATTGAAAAAACAAACAGGTTTCTCAATTCCTGTTTATAATGTGTTAACAGATTTTTGTTTACACAAAATATGGATTCATCGTGAAGTAGATCGTTATTTTGTAGCGACAGATCATGTGAAAAAAGTAATGGTTGAAATTGGTGTACCTTCAGAGCAAATTGTAGAAACTGGGATTCCAATTCGTAAAAACTTTGAATTAACTATTAACCCGGAAATCCTATATAGTAAATATCACTTATCTCGTGAGAAAAAGATTTTACTTATTGTAGCAGGTGCCCATGGTGTATTAGGAAATGTAAAAGAATTATGTCAATCATTTATGACAGTTCCTAATCTTCAAATAGCTGTTGTCTGTGGGAAAAATGAAGCCTTAAAACAAGAGTTATTAGGGCTTAAGGAACAAAAGCCTGAGGCATTAACAGTATTTGGTTATGTAGAGAATATCGATGAGTTATTCCGTATTACCTCTTGTATGATTACAAAGCCAGGGGGCATTACATTAAGCGAAGCGGCAGCTTTACAAGTACCTGTCATTTTATATAAACCAGTACCGGGACAAGAAAATGAAAATGCAATATATTTTGAAAAAAAAGGAGCTGCACTTGTAATTCGTGAAGATGAGGACATTTTTGCGAAAACAAAGGCACTATTAGAAGATGATAGGAAGCTCTTACAAATGAAAGAAGCGATGGGAAGTATCTATCGTCCAGAGCCAGCTTGCCACATTGTAGATGCAATTTTAGAAGAGAACCATGTGCAATCTAATCATATGCCGATTAAGTCGCCAGCTCTTGCTCAATCTTTTACGTAATATGAAACCCTCTTTGTATTTGGAAAGAGGGTTTCTTTGTTGTTTTGTAGGAATTCAGTATAAAAGTTAAAGTTAGTCACAAGGTATAACTGCCCTAGCCAAAACAGTTCCCCTCGATAAAGTTGTATGTTTTTATATATTCGTTATATGTTATCCACAAGAGAATGCGGTTTCAATAGACGGTAAAGTCGGAATATTAACAACGATATCCACATTGTCCACAATTTTCAGAAAAAATATCCACAAAATAAACATGATATTTGTGATTAAGTTTATAATAATCCAAAAGAATTGATAAATTTATACACAATTCTATTAATTTTGTGGATAAAGTTTTCCACAAAAAATACCCCTTATAATATAAGGGGTAAATCTTTACTTTGTCATCCAAAAAGTAAAGGGTAGGAGAGGGTAAAAAAATTACCTCAAGTTTCACTTTATCCCACTATTTGTGGGCAGTAAAATTTCATCTCAAATTTTGACGAAAGCAAAGAAGTTAAGTGATCAAGTGCCCGTAAAAGCCCGATTGGTGAGGGCTGATAATCAGTGAAGGATAAAGCACCCATTGATTAAAATTTCACTTTATAATTATACACCTTTAGGGCGATATCCCGCTGCACGATCTGCTCTTCGAAACTCTCGTTGATAAAGAACCTCTTGTGTACTATTTAATGTATTTCTTGCTTTTTCACGTTTCTTTCTATCCATTACAGATCACCTCGTGTCATAAAGTTATTATCTATCATTTCCAATGACATAAAGAGGTATACACAATAAACAAGTATATTCATTTTATCCCGCTATTCGCGGGCAGTAAGGCCCTCACAAAATAGGTGGGGGATAAGTTCCCCACTGATTAAAGTTTCACTTTATAATTAGTGACATACTACGCTTCTTTTAAATGATGAGTATCTTGGAATGTAGTATCACGCATTGTAGAAAGAGTATATTGATCTTTTGGAATTTCATATAAGTTATATACTTCTTCGATTGCGTTAATTTGATCATAAACAGCTTTTCTAGTTTCGTTTGCTAGGTTTACATATGGTAGTTTTTCAGCTGCTTTCATCGAACGAATATTTACTTTGCGAATACGCATAAAGATTATTTCAATATCTAACTCATAGAAAAGCTCGCTGAAAAAAGCATCTTTTGCTAATTTATTATACCCCTGGCCATGATACGGTTTTCCAAGCCATGTACCAAGAAAACCAGCTTTTTCTTGCACATCAAATAAAGTAATCGTGCCGATAGGGGTTCCCCATTCATCTAAAATTGTGCGTGAAATTAATTCACCACGCTCTTCTGCTTCTATTGTTTGCTTTGTTAAAAATAAAAACTCTTCGTATGAATAAGCTTTTTGACGCACAAAAGGGAAGACAGCAGGATCCACCATTAAATCATATAGAACGTGGCTGTCGTGTAAGTCGCGTTTTTTTAACATACTAACTCCTCCTCATATGAGGGTAGCATGACGAAAAAACACCCCACCCTCGAAATTTTTATATCAACCTTTAAAAAATTTCGGGGTGGGAATCGAACCCACTAGAACCAGTCTATAACGCTGGTGGCGCACCATTTGCCTTCCCCATTCATCAATTTGAAATGAAAAATCACGACACAAATTGATTATGGTTTCATTCAGTTTATAATCGTATAATACTTTATCTAGTCAAAAAAATAAACTAGTTTTTTTTATTTTTTTTGTAAATTATTTTTCCATCAATCATAGTTAGTACGGGCTTGGCTAAGTAATGAAATGGGTGATGTGTCCATAATACAAGATCGGCATCTTTTCCAACTTCAATACTTCCAATTCTTTTCTCTAAACGTAAGTTTCGAGCGGGAATGATTGTAACTCCTTCTAATGCAATTTTTTCATCTAATCCTTCCCTGACAGCGATGGCTGCACAAACATTTAAATATTGAATGGGAGTATAGGGATGATCTGTTGTAATCGAAACTTCTATCCCATGCTTTGATAAAGTATGGTAAGTATCCCATGATTTATTTTTTAGTTCAATTTTTGATCGGCGTGTTAATGTCGGACCAACAGATATTTTTAAATTTTGATTGGCAAGTTCTTTTACAATAAAATGTCCTTCTGTGCAGTGTTCAATACGTAAATCAAGATTGAATTCTTTTGCAAAGCGAAGAGAGGAAAGAATGTCATCTGCCCGATGAGCATGAATACGTACTGGAATTTCTCGGTGCAAAGCTTTTAGAATAGGGAGCATTCGAAAATCTGCTTCGTTTCCATAATGTTGTGCTTCGTAAAAAGATTCACGAAGCAATCCCATAATCCCCATACGAGTAATCGATTCTTTTGTGCCATTACTATGAACTCGTTTTGGATTTTCTCCAAATGCAATTTTTAATCCAGCAGGTTCTTGAATAATCATATGATCGATACAAGTTCCGGCAGTTTTAATCACACATGTTGTCCCGCCAATAATATTTTGACTTCCAGGCATAACGTGGGCAGTTGTAACCCCATTTTGAACCGCATCTTGAAAAGCAATATCAAAAGGATGGATACCATCTAAAGAACGAATATGTGGTGTTAATACTTCAGATGTTTCATTGGCATCATTTCCAGCCCATCCAGTCCCTTCATCGTATAAGCCGAGATGAGTATGCACATCGATAAATCCTGGTAAAAGGTGAAGGGCTCTTGCATCAATAACAGTCATATCTTGAGTGGGCTCAATATGTGGTTTTATCGCAGCGATTTGATTGTGTTTAACCAATACATCTCCTTGAAATTTGGAAGAAGTAATGGGATATACAATGGCCTGCTTAAATAGCGTTTTCATAGATACCTCATTTCCATTGGCTAATAACCTTTAAATTAGTAAATAGAACAATTTTAATGGGTTTATTTCAGAAGTACTACAGTGTATGCAATATAATATTTTGTAATGCAGGGTTTAATGTAGGAAAAGAATATTGGTATCCGTGCTGTATTGCTTTGTTAGGCAATACATGTTGTCCTTGTAGCACAAGCATACTCATTTCTCCAAGTAAAGCATGTAGTGCAAATGCTGGAACGGGAAGCCAATGTGGGCGATGCATGATAAATGAAAGTGTCTTTCCAAACTCTTTCATTGTTGTAGGATTTGGTGCTGTAATGTTAAGAGGGCCTTCTATTTCTTTTGTGTCTATTGCAAAATCAATCATGCGGATGACATCATCTAGATGAATCCAAGACAGCCACTGATTACCTGAACCGATTGTGCCACCAATAAATAATTTGTAGGGAAGCAACATTTTAGGAAGGGCACCACCCTCTTTTCCTAAAACAATTCCAAAGCGTGTATAGACGGTTCGAATTCCGAGAGAAGTTGCATGAGAGGCGGCTTCTTCCCATAGTTTTACTGTAGTTGCTAAAAAGTCACTGCCATGTTCTTTGTTCTGTTCTGTAAAAATTTTTGTTTCAGATGTACCGTAATAGCCAATTGCGCTAGCGTTAATAAAAGTATGGGGCTTATTTGGTGATGTTTGTAATTGTTTGATGAGACTATTTGTTGTATGAAGACGACTCGTTATAATGTTTTCTTTCTGCTTCTTTGTCCATCGACCGTTATTAATAGATTCTCCAGCTAGATTAACAACAACATCGATAGAGGTGAGAGGGAATTTAGGTGAGCATTTATCCCATTGGACGTAGTGAATGTTAGAGTTGAAAGGTGTCTCTTTTTTTTCTCGGGTAAGAATGTAAATGGTGTACCCTTTTAGGCTTAAAAAAGTAGCTAATGCTTTACCGATAAAACCAGTGCCCCCAGAAATTGCAATTTTCAACTGAACTTCCTCCTCATTATATATATTCATGAAAAGCAAAATTGTTCTGCAACTATGTTAAAATAGTAGCGGGGTGAAGAATATGGCTGTCATTACAAAAATAGAAGTACAAAAACGAACGAAAGAACGATTTAATATTTATATTGATAAAGGACAAGGTGAAGAATACGGATTTAGTGTGAATCAAGTAACCTTAATCAAGCACGGTTTGCAAAAGGGTTTAGAAATCGATGAAGTAGAGTTAGCAAATATTTTATACAATGAAGAAGTACAAAAAGCATATTTGCAAGCAATTTCTTATTTATCCTATCAAATGCGGACGAAACAGGAAGTAGAAGAATACTTACGAAAAAAAGAAATTGGACAAGCCGTCATCTCTGAAGTTATTTCGAAATTATTACATGATCACTATATTAATGATAAAGAGTATGCCATTTCGTATGTGCGAACGCATAGTAACGTGAACCAAAAAGGACCGACAATTATTAGACGGGAACTTTTTAGTAAAGGTGTCCAAGATATAATTATTACTCATAGTTTACAAGAGTATCCGAAAGAGAAGCAAATTGAAAATGCCTTTGAGCTTGTAGAAAAAAAGAAAAAGTCCTATCAAAAGCATTCTTTTTTACAAATGAAACAAAAGCTAGAAGAAATGTTAGTCCGTAAAGGATATAATCGAGATGTAATTCAAATTTGTCTAGAAGAATTAAAAGAGGAAAAGGATGATACGCAGCAACAAGCTGCATTGTTATATCATGGAAGTAAGTATCATGAGAAGCATAAAAAGCATGATGGATGGACATATGAAAATAAGATGAAACAAGCGTTATATCGAAAAGGATTTTCTATTGATGAGATAGAGATATTTTTACAAATGAAACGTGAAGAGGGATGAGAGAATATGATGAATATGCCAAAACGTTATAGTGATATGACACCACATGAGTTAAGAGAGGAAATTGGCATTTTAAAAGAACAGGCTGTGAAAGCAGAGCAGCTTGGTATAGTAAATGAGTTTGACGTATTAATGAGAAAAATGGCAATGGCTCGTGCTTATATGACAGATATAAACGCATTTCAGATTGGTGAAACGTATGAACTTATAGAAGAACCGGGTGTCTTCTTTACGATTACGTATTTCAATGGAGTATTTGCTTGGGGACATAAACAAAATGAGACAGAGGAAATTGGTATTCCTATTTCGCTATTACAAGAGAAATAAAAAACCAGAGAGCCTTGGCTGCTCTGGTTTTCATTTTTCGTAGTTGTTAAAGGAGATAGGCAATTAAATTTGGCGTTTTCTCATCTCATTCGCCAAAATAATGAGAGACTGGTTTTGCTGCGTCTGTCCATTTACTTGCGCTTTTGCATGTTTCGGACGTGCCCAGGTAGGGTTGAATAATTCAGAACGACGATCTAAATGATTACGGTAGCTCATCTTTATCACCTCATGTAGGAAGTTAATTGCAATAACTCTTTAGAACGGACTATTGTTTTTACTCTTCCTGATGATTTGCGGCACGCATACGTTCCTGTGGGTGCGTGTTAATTGTGCCGTTAGGTCTTTTCGAAGCAAAACGAGCTTTTGCTTTCGTTGGACCATCGATTTTGCTGTTGTTTTTTGATTCAGACCAAAATTCGGCTTGTCTACCCAAGAAGAACGCCCCCTCATTATTAAATGATACTTACTAAGAAGTATCATTAATAGAATGTGCAAAATAGAGAAAATTATGCTTGAACATAAAATGAAACTTCTGCTGGCGATGGAAGAAGTTCATGAATGCGTGTATCCTTTTGTTCATTTATAATTTTGATGTGGTAATGAGGTTTGGAAATAAAGTACGAAATTAATAAAAGGAGAAATAAATAATGAATGATAAGTATGAAGTATTAACAAAAGAATTACTTGAAAAAAATAGCTTTCTGTCTTATTCTCAGGCTCGTGCATGGATTGAGTTATTATGGGAGGACTTCCAAGTAACGTATGCAAAGTCTGGTCGTTATCAAGGTGAAGAAATGACGGAACAAATTGTAAGAACATGGATTAATAACCATGGTGAACGCCTTCATGAAATCCGCACGAATAATCCGAAATATAGTCATTTAATTAATCAAGATGATCATTTAAAGCATTAAAAAAAGCGACCGAAGTTGGTCGCTTTTTTTAATGCGGAATCAATTCCAATTTTTTACGAAGCTTTTCTTCACTAAAAATCCATCCAGTATAGGAACTAATAATATTTAAATTTTGATCCAGTTGGACAATTGCAACGAATGGGTAATAGTCTTTACTACGGTACCGTAAATCGATAAAACGCACTTCATAATAGTTGTCGTAATCAAAAATATCCCAGCGGTATACGGGTGAAAAAGATAAAAAAGCAGAAATGTTTTCATCTTTTTGTGCAGCTCGCATAATTTTATTATCTGGAAGTGGAATACGATCAAATTGATCATGCACCATAATATGGCCGCGGTGCCAACGCGCAACATAATAGTGTTTTTTTGTTACAATAGCTAAATGATAGTGATAAAAGCGATAAGAAGGAGAAATAATGACTTCCTCTACATCTTCAAATCGTTTGTAAACTACACTTTTTACATTTTGTCTCATTACAATTCGACCGACATAGTAGACAAACATTAATATATATGCAGCTAAAGCAGTATATCCTTTATGGGAGCCAACAACCATACAAGCGATAGCGAGTATATGGATAAAGAAAATAACAGCATCAAATGTATTAATTACACCTAATGCAACCCACCTTTTTGTAAAAGGCCTCAACGCTTGTGTACCATAGGCGTTAAAAATATCAACAAACACGTGAAGAAAGACGGCGATAAATGACCAAAGTAGTAGATGAAAATAGGGAGCTTCTGTAAAGAAGGCAAAGGAAATTCCGCTTATAAGGAAAGACCAGAGAATAACAGCAGGAATGGAATGAGTAACCCCGCGATGGTTTCGTATATATTTTGCATTATTACGTAATTTTAAGACGGTATCAATATCAGGAATATTGGAGCCAGCGATCGTTGCAAGCATAACAGCTTGTGGTCCGAAATCACTCTGGCTAATGGCTGGATCTAACGTTGCTAAACCACCTAATGTGACGCCCATAACAAGGTGAGTGGCCGTGTCCATGAAAATACACCTCCGTTTTTTATTAATGTAACTCTTTTTATTCGATATCTCAAGGCATTTGCCTTCTATTTCCTATATCATCTTACTTAAATTTTTTCCTAAAATCTTTATAATAGTACGTATATGCAAAAAATGAGGGGGATCAAGTTTGGCACTTGAAATATTAGATGATTTTAACATAGAGAAGTTTCAACATGATTTAATTAGTTGGTTTGAAAAAGAACAGCGTGATTTACCTTGGCGTAAAAATAAAGATCCGTATCGCGTTTGGGTTTCTGAAATTATGTTGCAGCAAACAAGAGTGGAAGCTGTAAAACCATATTACGCAAATTTCATGGGAAAGTTCCCAACGTTAGAAGCGTTGGCATCGGCAGATGATGAAGAGGTATTAAAAGCATGGGAAGGCCTCGGTTATTATTCTAGAGCGCGGAATTTACATGCAGCGGTGAAGGAAGTAAAAGAAGTATATGGTGGGAAAGTACCAAGTGATGTGAAAAAAATTGAAAAATTAAAAGGTGTTGGTCCATACACAAAAGGTGCAATTTTAAGTATTGCATACGGTATACCAGAGCCAGCTGTAGATGGAAATGTAATGCGTGTTTTATCCCGTATATTATCGGTTTGGGATGATATTGCGAAACCTAAGACGCGAAAAGTATTTGAAGAGATTGTACGTGAAATCATTTCAAAGGAAAATCCATCTTATTTTAATCAAGGCTTAATGGAGCTAGGTGCGCTCATTTGTATTCCGAAAAATCCAGCTTGTTTACTTTGTCCAGTTCGGGAACACTGTCGTGGTTATGCAGAAGGTGTACAGAAAGAGTTACCAGTCAAAAGTAAGGCGAAAGCTCCTAAAATGGTGCCACTTGTTGCGGGTGTGCTGCAAACAGAAGATGGAAATTATGTAATTAACAAAAGACCGAGTACAGGATTACTTGCAAATATGTGGGAATTCCCAAATGTTGAAATTAGCGAAGGGATTCGAAATCAGAAACAACAGCTTACTGATTATATGAAAGAGAACTTTTCCATTTCTATTTCTATCGATGAGTATGCAATGAATGTGCAACATACTTTTACTCATCGGACATGGGATGTATTTGTATTTTATGGGAAGGTAACAAGTGCTATTAAAGAAACAGATACATTAAAAGTTGTATCTAAAGAAGAATTTGAAAAATTACCTTTTTCTAAATCGCATCGTATGATTTATGAAGAATGTGTTAAAAAACTTCAGCCTTAATGGTTGAAGTTTTTTCGACATAAACATAATAATTACTTACAAATATTTCATATTCCCTTAACAAATGACAAATACAATGAAAGTTGTAATGAAAAATTTAAAGGGGGATAGGAAATGCTTAAAAAAGTAATCAGTTCAGCAGTTGTAGCGACTTTCTTACTTCAAACGTTAACTGGGCTAGGCCATGTTACTTTTGCTGAGGAGAAGGAACAAAATCAGCACACTCTCATTTCAGAAGTGCATTATACGGATGATCTGAGCTATATCGAATTGTATAACCCATCAGCGAAAGTTATGGATATGAAGAATGTTCAACTGAAGGTCAATGGAAAAGTGCTAAAACTTAAAGATGAAAATGAAAAGCAATCTGTACAATCAAAAGAAACGAAGTTAATCGTATTTGGAAATAAAACAGTTAATGAGATTAATGAGCGCTATAAGACGGAAATAAAAGAAGAACAAGTTTTATTTGCTACTGAGGATTTAAGAGATAAACAAATTAGGATTGAAGTAACGACTGAAAAAAATGAAACGGTAGATGTCATTGAAACAAGAAAAGAGAATAAAGATGTATCCATTCATTCTTTTTGGAATGAAACAAAGAAAGAAATGAAAAATGAAATACCATCACCTGGGACTTACACTGTATTCCAATCGCATAAAAAAGAAAATCCACCTACAGAACCCACACAAAAAGAGGCAGTCCAGCCAGACTCCAAACAACTAGAGCCTGCACAACCAAACTCCAAAGAAACGATAGAAAAGCAGCCTGCACAAAAAGATAATAATCAAAAAGAAAAGTCATTACAAGAAACAGCGCATGTACCTAAAATGAAAATTAATGCACATGAAGATTTACCGATTGAACTTCAGTTAGCAAGTGTATACGATAAGGCAAAAATAAACCTTGTATATCGTAGTGCGTCCGGTTTGGTAGTGAAAAAACTGGAAATGAACAAAGGTGAGAATAATTTGTATTCTACTGTTGTTCCAAAGCTAGATGTTTGGTCTGATACGCTTACATATTGGTTTGAAATTGAACAGGATGGAAAGATTATTACCTTTCCAGAAAAAGAACAATATGTAAGTACTGTTGAACGTCATGTAGAGGATTATACAAAGAATAGGGCAGTTATGATTACTGAACTAATGCCAGATACGATAAATGGGAACGGGAAAGATGGATATGAGTTTATAGAAATATACAATAATTATAGTGAAGCAATACAGTTGAAAGATTATAAACTTATTTATAAGTATTCAGAAACTGGAAGTGAAGATTGGAATTTTACAGAAAATGCAACAATTCCATCAAAAGGAACGAAAGTGTTTTGGATTAAAAATGAAGGAAACGCAGCATTATCAAAACAAGACTTTATTCAAGCATACGGCGGGAATATAACCGAAGAACAAGTTCTTCCACTTAAAGTGGATGGAATGTCTAATAGCGCTGGGAGAACCATTCAATTTGCTGATCAGTACGGAACAGTTTTATCATCTGCAACATATGGGAAAGAGGATGTAAAAGTTGGTCAGAGTATGGCGTATGCATACAAAACCGAAAGTACTGAAATGCAAAAAGTAGGTTGGTTTGAAAAAGGAACACCTGGTGTGCAAATACCATTTCAAGTACCGCTAGAGCCAGTAAAGCAATCAGATCAAGTAGGCGTTGCGATTGAGCATACGGCATTACCTGCTCATATAGTAACAGAAGATTTAACTATCACTGCAACGATTAAGGGAGGAGAGAATGTAGCAGTTTTATATACCCAAGATGGCAAGTTAGCACACAAAAAATTGCAGATGAATAAAGAAGGAAATAGCGATATTTATAAGGTGACAATTCCTCAAAAAGAGCTATGGGGAAATTCATTATTCTATAAAATTGTCGTGCAAGGGAATCAAGAAACAATTGAAAAATCTTATGAAACAAAAATAGAGCATAAAAAAATAGAACCACAAAGCGTACCGCCGTTGTTGATTACCGAAGTGACGCCGGACACGACGAATGTTGGGAAAGCAGATGGATATGAATTTATTGAAGTGTATAACAATAGCACACAAGATCTTAATTTTAAGGATTATACAATTCGATATCGTTATCCATCTGAAGGACCAGAAGGTGATCTCATTTGGGGATCTACTCCAGATGATGTTGTAATTCCATCAGGGCAGTCTCTCGTATTTTGGATTATAAATGGTGAAAACAATGAGAAAACCGTTGCTGACTTTAATAAACAATTTGGTGTGAACTTAGTAGAAAATAAAAATATTGTTAGAATATATTCAAATGGAATGGCGAATGGAAGTGCACGTGGTATTGTCGTTGCAACAAAGACGGGGACAGAAATTGCATCTGCTTACTACAATGATCAAGCAAACCAAGCTGATGTGAAAGCTAATAAGGGAATTTTATATCGCTATCCTCAAGATGGCTCGCAAATTATGCAAAAGATTAGTAGTGCAGAACATAATGCATCTCCTGGAACTATATTCGAAGGACAAGTACCAGCTGAACGAGTTGCTTTGAAAGAGGATACGATTGCGCCGACGATTTCACATAAAGCAGCAGAAGGACTAGTTTCTGAATTTCAAGATCATAAACTGAGTTTTTCCGTTCTTGATAACGAACGAGTTAAGAGTGTAAAATTATATTACAAAACGAATCCGAATGCAGAATATAAAGCTGAAAATTTAGTAGAGGATCGTGTAGATAAAAAATATCATTATACGATTTATTCACCTGAATTAATTGGAAAAGAGAAAGTGACATATTACTTGGAAGCTTCTGATGGCTTCAATGTAGTAAAAAGTGATATGTATTCAGTGCAAATAGCTGGAGAGAAAGATAAAGGACCTCTTCGTCTTAATGTAAAAGATGATGAAGTGGTTGCAAATCAAGTTTTATTAAAAGGAACCTCTTCGTCGGTTGGGGCTGAACGACTTGCTCTTTTAGTGGACGGAAAGAAAGTTGAGACGAACACATATCGTTCGTTAGAGAAGCCGGCTTATTTTGCTTTCGATGTGAAGCAAACTGACTTGTATTTTAAAAACGCAGTCACAATTGAAAATGAGGTATTACGTATATTTGATGATACGTATAGTGATTATGTCACATTAACTGTAAAAATTGATCAATCAAAAATTAAATATAATGAGCCGTTCAAAATTGATATTCGATCTGGCACAAAGACGTCACCATTTGACAATCGAGTTGAAGAGAATAAAGATGATTTTTATTTAAAAAATGTTCGCCTTGTATTAGCGGATGGAACGACTTTATATGATCCGAATTTTGCAAATCCAAATCAGGAGTTATCAATTGGTGATGGAGATACATCAACACCAGTATTTACGTTTGGATTCCAAGTTCCAGAAGAAAAGTTTATTTCGAATGCATATTTATGGGATACAAAACAAGTGAAGGATGGAAAGCATCGAATTGCAGTGCAAGATGGTGTGAATAAAGAAGTCGTTGCAAATGTAAAAGTTGATAATACACCACCAAAGATTTCAACTACGGTACAGAACGAGAAAAAATATAAAGGGAAAATTCCAATTGATGTAACAGTTACAGATGATATAGCAGGAGTGAAAAGTAAAAAAGTTATATTGGATGGTAAGGAAATTGTAACTCCATATGAAACATCATCTGCACAATTAGCAGCAGGAAAGCATGAGTTACATGTAGAGGCTGAGGATCAGGTAGGAAATCGTGAAGAAAAGACAATTATGTTTGAAACTTGGGCAGAAAATCCAACAGATCCTACTCCAATTGCACCTAAAGATGGAGAAAAAAATGTGAGCACGAATCCGACACTTGAAGCAAAAGTAACTGATCCAACAAATGACGCAATGAAGGCAATATTTTATAAAGGGTATACGTATAAGCCGAATGAAACGGATCGTATGAAAATTACCGAAAATTCGATAGAACAAGAACCACCACAAGCTTTTGCTGTGAATGGTGAGAAAAGTTTTGACCAAGATCAGCTAAGTAAAGTTAGTAAAAAAGATGGGAAATATTATATAACGGAATCAACAGAGAAATTTCCATATCATCGTTTTGATGTAACGGTTGCTGATGATGTGAAAAACGATGATACGGTAGAAGTAAAATGGTATGGACATTCTCTAGAAGGAAGAAAAGTTACGATGTATGCTTGGAACTACATGACAAATAAGTGGACAGAACTTACATCAAAAATTGCTGGGGATAAGGACTTTGAATTAAAAGGTGCTGTATTAGCGAAAGAATATGTAAAAGATCAAAAAGTAAGTGTAATTGTGCAAGACCAAATTCCAAGTTCACCAAATAAGTTTGATTACACATTTGTATGGATGTCGGATACACAGTATTACTCTGAAAGTTATCCCTATATTTACAAAAGCCAGGTTGACTGGATTGCTGCACAAAAAGATCCATTAAATATTAAATATGTATTCCATACAGGGGATCTTGTTGATAAGTCATATCAAGAATTTCAATGGCAGCGCGCAGATGAATATATGAAAGTACTTGAGAATGCGAAAGTACCGTATGGTGTGTTGGCCGGGAATCATGATGTAAATCATAAAGATGAAGACTATACAGCATACTCGAAATATTTTGGGGATTGGCGTTTTAAAGATAAGCCATTTTATGGCGAAAGTTATAAGGATAACCGCGGACATTATGATTTGATTTCAGTAAAAGGCAACGATTTTATTATGCTGTATATGGGATGGGGCGTTACAGATGAAGATATTCAATGGATGAAGGAAGTATTGCAGAAATATCCGAATCGAAAAGCGATTTTATCATTCCATGAATATTTACTTGTATCAGGCAATCGTAGTCCGATTGGTGACAAAATTTTTAATGAAGTAGTTAAACCGAATAAGAATGTGTTAGCTGTGTTGAGTGGACATTATCATGATAGTGAGACATTAGTTGATGAAATTGATGATAATGGGGACGGCATCGTAGATCGTAAAGTATATCAAATGCTGGCGGATTATCAAGGTGGTCCAGAGGGTGGACAAGGATATATGCGACTTTTACAATTTGATACAACTGCGAACAAAATGTATGTCAAAACGTACTCCCCATATTTAAATGAGTATAATTTTTATAAACCAGAAGAGTATCCAGGAAAAGATGAATTTGAATTAGACATTGATTTAAAACCTGCGATAAAACAAGTCGCAACAGACTATGTAGAAGTAAACGTGTACACGAATGAAGTAATCGGTAAAGATAATTTTGTGGCGAATTGGCGCAACGCAAAGGTAAAATGGGAGAATTTAAAGGAAAATACGACGTATCAATGGTATATAAAAGTCGAAGACCGATATGGTGGTCAAGTGACTTCACCAGTTTGGTCCTTTACAACAGGTAAAAAAGGTTGGAGATGGAGCGTGTTCCCAAATTAGGGAACACGTTTTTAGTCATAAGAAACTTTTGTACTGTGCGTCCAATCCGCGTCGCTTCTTTGAAGACCACCTCGAGATTCGATCTCTTTTATAATTTCTTTGTAAATCGTTTGGCCTTCTACGTTTAAATAAGGCATGATTTGTTGCAAGGAATGGTGAAAATAAGCTAATTCATCTTGTTTCCATTCTTCTTTCGAAATCATAGATAGTTCTGTCATATCGCGTCCAATGTACATGTGTACACCTCCATCATATGTAGTTTGAATGAGCCTAGGGAGATGTATGCGTAAATTAAAAAATAAAATTGCGGATATCTTTTGAAAGGGTTGGTTACATTATTGATTGTGGAGGTGAGAAAGATGAGTAAAAAACAACAAGCTTATAACAAAGCAACTTCTGGTGCTAGCATTCAAAGTACAAATGCTAGCTATGGTACAGAGTTTGCAACTGAGACAAATGTACAAGCAGTAAAACAACAAAATGCACAATCAGAAGCGAAAAAAGCACAGGCTTCTAGCGCTGGTGTTCAAAGTGCAAATGCTAGCTACGGCACAGAGTTTGCAACTGACACAGATGTGCAAGCAGTGAAACAACAAAATGCACAATCAGCAGCAAAAAAATCACAATCTTCTAGCACGAATCAATAACAAAGAAAAACACTTCTCGATTCAAGAGAAGTGTTTTCTTTGTTTGGTAATGTGATTATGACAGGGGGAAAATTACTAGTGATAGTTTAAGGTCGATTGCTTTAAGAATTTTGTTGAGGGAGCCGACATAACTTCTAATAAGTCAACAAATGTAGTCAAAGGAGAAGGAGATAGGACATTAGAAAATATTTAGTAGCGATGTATCCTGTATGAATAGATGTTGGAATTTATTAAAAACAGGGGGTAAATAATGAATTCATTTGATAAGTTGGTAGGAGAACAATTGCAAACAATGGATGAGTTGTTGAAATTACAAGCGCATTTAGAGAAGTACCAACAGATCGAAACAAGTGAACAAGAAAAAGATGATAAAAAAGAGTTGCATTTTATTCGTCAAGAAATACACAAAACGGAACAAGCATTGAAGCTTTTGCATGAAAAATTTGAGCAACAAACAAATGAAGTGATTCACTCTTTTGAAACTGAAAAAATAATTTCTAACTAAAGAAGTGATGTATCCGGATGCTTTAGTTGGAAAAGCCCTTTCTTAATTTATGAAAAAGGGCTTTTTGTCGCATCAGGATTTGTCAATGGAGAGTAATAAGGTTTTACGAAAGCTGGATTGTGTCGGTTTAGTTTTAAAATTTTGACAAAAAAGTTATAATAGAAAAAAAGTGAATTCGGCTCAATACGTTTTTAAAAGGAACGATACTAGTTGGGACAACTTTAGAAGAGCATTCACAGTGAAAGAAGGGAGAACGTATGGGATTTCCCAAAGAAGGAGAAAAAATACAAATACATAGTTATAAACATAATGGTTTCATTCATAGAATGTGGGAAGAAACTACAATTTTAAAAGGGACACAAAGTCTTGTAATTGGTGCAAATGATCGGACTGTAGTAACCGAATCAGATGGTCGAACATGGATTACGCGTGAGCCTGCAATTTGTTATTTTCATTCAAATTATTGGTTTAATGTAATCGGTATGTTAAGAGAAGAGGGAGTGTATTATTATTGTAATTTAAGCTCTCCATTTGCATATGACTTTGAAGCATTAAAGTATATTGATTATGATTTGGATATTAAGGTATATCCAGATATGACATATACACTTTTAGATGAAGATGAGTATGAAAAGCATAGTCAGATGATGAATTATCCTCCAGTAATTGATACGATTCTAAAAAGAAATGTAGAGTATTTAACGCAGTGGATTCATCAAAGAAAAGGACCATTCGCGCCAGATTTTGTAGATATGTGGTATGAACGATATTTAATGTATAGAGATTAGAACAAACCTGCAGGGGTTTTCCCGGCAGGTTTGTCCTATTAAGGGGGGATCATATGAGAGGAATAAATCGATACTTACAATTTGTAAAACCATATCGATGGCTTATTACAATTACAATTATTATTGGACTCATTAAGTTTGGTATTCCGCTTATTATGCCGTGGTTATTAAAGTATATTATTGATGATGTCATTCAAGGTGGTGGATCACTTCAGGAAAAAACATCACAATTGATAACAGCAATCGGGATTGCCTTTTTTATTTTTGGTGTACTGAGACCACCTGTTGAATATTATCGTCAATATTTTGCACAGCGTATTGGTAATACAGTACTTTACGACTTACGAAAACATATTTTTGGTCATCTACAAAAGTTAAGTTTACGCTACTATTCAAATACAAAAACAGGTGAAATTATTTCGCGTGTAATCCATGATGTAGAGCAGACGAAGGATTTTGTTATTACAGGACTTATGAATGTCTGGCTTGATACAGCTACAATTTTTATTGCAATTGTAGTTATGTTTTCTATGAATATAAAATTAACGCTTGTTGCATTGTTAATTTTGCCGATTTATGCAGTTGCAGTGAAATATTTTTTCGGGCGTCTTCGTAAATTAACGAGAGAGCGTTCACAAGCATTGGCAACGATGCAAGGTTATTTACATGAGCGTATCCAAGGGATGCAAGTGACGCGTAGTTTTGCATTAGAAGAGTATGAAAAAGGGCAGTTTGAAAAGAAAAATAATGATTTTTTAACAAAGGCATTAACACATACAAGCTGGACAGCACGGACATTTTCTACAGTGAATACGTTAACGGATTTAGGACCGTTACTCGTTATTGCGTTTGCGGCATATGAAGTGATTCAAGGCTCTTTAACACTTGGAACGATGGTTGCTTTTGTTGGCTATATGGATAGTTTATATAGTCCATTACGCCGCCTTGTTAACTCTTCTACAACACTCACACAATCATTTGCATCAATGGATCGAGTGTTTGAACTGTTAGATGAAAAGTATGATATTGTAAATACTCCAAATGCAATTGAAGCAAAAAAGCTTTCTGGTGAAATTGTATTTGATCAAGTTTCCTTTCGGTATAATACTGATGAAAAAGATGTACTACATGACCTTTCTTTCTCAATTCGTTCTGGAGAAAAAATTGCCCTCGTTGGAGCGAGTGGAGGTGGAAAGTCATCCTTAGCTAGTTTAATTCCAAGATTTTATGATGTTTCTAGCGGTGCGATTTATGTAGATGGTGTGAATGTGAGAGAGTATAATGTAAGAAATTTACGTAGTCATATCGGTATTGTCTTGCAAGATAATCTGTTATTTAGTGATACGATTCAATCTAATATTTTATATGGAAACCCGAAAGCAACGAAAGAGGAAGTTATTGCGGCTGCAAAAGCAGCGCAGATTCATAATTTTATTATGAATCTACCAGATGGATACGATACAGTTGTGGGAGAAAGAGGCGTAAAGTTGTCTGGTGGACAAAGACAGCGTGTAGCGATTGCACGTGTCTTCTTGAAAAATCCTTCTTTACTTATATTAGACGAAGCAACATCGGCTTTAGACTTAGAGAACGAAAGACATATTCAAGAGGCTCTTCAAACATTAGCTGCGGACCGTACAACAATAATCATTGCTCATAGATTGGCAACTATTACACATGTGGATACGATCATATATATCGAAGATGGTGAAATAAAAGAAAAGGGTTCTCATGAACAATTAATGCAAAAACGAGGATTTTATTATGATTTATATCAAATTCAACATATAGAAGAAAAAGCCCCTTTGGCGTAAAGGGGCTGTTTTTTCATTCATCTTCTTTTTTTTCATCAATTTGTAGTTCGTCTTCGGGTTTGTGATACGTATAAAAACTATCTACAAGTAAATCTAAATGTTCAACTTCTTCACTGTAATTAATAATTGAAGAAATAAGAGGGAAGAGATGTAACCATATTTTATATGATTCTTCATTATCTTTATTTTGATAGTCCATAAATATATCGATTAATTCCTGCTTACCAGTTTCTACTTCATCAAGCATCTCAACAGACTGTTGTTTTTTCGCTTTGCCAATAAATTTTAACAAAACTTGTTCATGATAGTGTGTTAATGAATCTAATTCATTTTGAATGGATTCTTGAAATGGTTCAGGCATATATCGTAATTCGTTTTCAGTGCGATGTAATGCTTTTAATGTACTTAATGCACGACTCGTTGTTGCTAACATTTGTCTAAATAAGACGAGCTTACGAATTTTTGCAAATTGTACTTTTTTCGTATAGCTTCTTTCTTCTTTGTAAAGTAAGTAGTAATGATTTAATTTAATCATTTTTTCTTTCATACGATCAATATCTGTTTTTAGTGTTGTAAAATCAGAAGCTTGTCTGCTGTTCATACGAATCCATTTCACAATTTCTTCGGTGTTATCAACGATACGATGATATAGTTTTGTTTCGTATTTTGGCGGCATAAACATTAAATTTACAAGTGAAGCCGCGACAATACCGACCATAATGGTTGCAAAGCGAAGCAGAGCGAAGTCAAAGAAGTTTGCTCCTTGATATTCCATAATCGCAATAACCGTCACTAAAGCAATTGATATTGTATTTTCTAAACGTAATTGTAGTGTAAGAGCAATAACTAATATACAAGTTAATCCAATAATAAAAGGATTGTGTCCAAAAGCAAATGCAAATCCGATAGCGAATACTGCACCAATTACGTTTGCTTGGATTTGTTCGAGTGCTGTCAAATACGAGCGATATACAGATGGCTGTACAGCAAAAATTGCTGAAATCCCCGCAAATACTGGACTCGGTAATTGGAGCAGAGTACAAGCAAATAAAGCTAATGTAATGGCAATACCCGTTTTTAAAATGCGAGCACCAAGTTTCATACCCTTTTTAATATCCTTTCTCTCTTGTCATAATGAATGTACAACATGATACTATACATTCATTACAATATGTTAGCAAGTGATATTTTAGTGATGTTCAAAAAGTCCGGTAAAGATAGCTGTCGCGATTCTTCGTTACGTCGCCAGTCCGGTACTCATGTAGTATAAGCTACACTCCGTATCCTCCTGGCTTCCGTGCCTCGAACTGCTCGGCTCTCTTTATCCTTCTTTTTTAGTGAAAAAACCTGCTGAATTTCAGCAGGTTTTCAAATTGTTATTATAGATTACTATGTGATGCTCACTTAGTCAATTTTAAGCAAATGGAAATTATTCAGTCGAAATAGATGGATCTGCTTGCTCTTTTTTCGGAATGACTTCATAAAAGTGAGACTGAATGTCCTCTAATAATGGGGTTAAGAGAGCAGCTTCTTCATATTGTTCATGCTCCTTTAATACACGAACGTAGTCTAATAATAATTCTGTGATGTCTGATTCCCCGTTTTTGCTAAGTTCACGTAATGTTACATTCGCTCCTTTTGCAATTCTTCTTCGCAAAGCAGCTTCTGTTAAACCAAGTTTAGGTTGATGGCGTAAATAAACGACACCACCAGTCATACCTGCACAAATCCATGGGCCAGGATCACCAAGAACGAGTGCGCGACCGTTTGTCATATATTCAAAAGCAAAGCCTTTAATATTTGCATGAACACCGAGATTCCCGTGTTCTTTTTCTCGAAGTGGTTTTGTGATTCTTCCCCCGATGATCATATCTGCTCCAGATAAGCGGATGCCAGCACGTGCATCAGCGTTACCTTGCACATATAAAGTTCCTTTTTGTGCACCATACCCGAATCCTTTTCCGACAGAACCGTTATAGTATGTTCCATCTTTTCCTCTTGCTTTTGTGATATAAATGCCACCGCCAAATGAGGTTTTTCCGATACCATCTTGTGCACCACCATTGACGTGAATAAATAAGTTTTCACTATTGTAGGCACCTAATCCGTTTCCGGGAACGGAGCCATTTGTGTATTTTAGTGTAATTGGTTCCAGTGTATTGTTGTCATATAATTTACTGCGGACTCGGTAGCATGATTCAAGACCACCCATTACGCGTTGATCCACACCAACACCAACTAGCTCTTTTGATTGGAAAGAATCAGTTGTTGCATAATGTTGTTGCTGGGCTGCTCCTGTTATCATGTAGGATGTACTGTCTAATGTTTGTAATAAATTTTGTAAATCTAATAGTTCTGTGCCTCGCGTTTGTTCTAGCAAATCAGAGCGACCAACAATTTCTTGTAAGTTCGTATAACCGAGTCCACCGGTTAAACGTTTAAGTTCTGTTCCGAAAGTAGTAAATAGGTGCAATAAACCTTCTACAGCATTTTCAAATTGCCGCGGAACGAAGCGACGTAGTCCATGTTCTTTTGCCTGCGCTTCGGATTCGATTTGTGTTGCAATACCAACATGACACGTATCTAAGTGACAGCCCCGGCACGTTGTACAACCGATTGCAATCATGGATAAAGTACCGAATCCAATACGGTTTGCACCAAGAAGCATAATTTTAAGTGCATCATTTACACTGCGGATACCACCATCTGCCCAAATCTCTACGTTGTGTCTCATATTTGCTTCTAATAGAGCGTTGTGTGCAGCTTTTACTCCGATTTCAACTGGAAGGCCTACATGTTGCAGTGCATGAATACGAGCGGCACCTGTTCCACCATCAAAGCCGCTAATATTAATAAAATCAGCACCAGCTTTTGCAATTCCTACAGCGATCGTTCCGATATTAGGGACAACTGGAACTTTGACCGCGACTCTTGCAAGTTGATTGGCTGTTTTAATTTCAGTAATAATTTGTGCTAAGTCTTCAATCGAGTAAATATCATGGTTATTGGAAGGAGAAATCAAGTCCGAACCAATTGTTGCATTACGAGCTTCTGCAATTTTAGAAGTTACCTTTGATCCAGGCAAATGTCCCCCTTCACCAGGTTTTGCTCCTTGACCAATTTTGATTTCAATTAAATTTGATGAATTTAACAGTTCGGCATTCACCCCAAAACGTCCTGATGCAATTTGTTGGCCGCGTGTATGTGGGTATTTACCAATCATATCTTTAATTTCTCCGCCTTCACCGTTTAAACTAATCATATTGAGACGGTCTGCCGCCTCTGCATAAGCGCGGAATGCAATTTCATTTTGGGATCCAAATGACATCGAACTAATAATAAACGGCAAGTCATGATTTTTTACGCCAATTGAAACATGCTCAGTCGGCACTGGTTGCTCTGCTTCTTTCATTTGGACAAGGTGACGAATTGCAATCGGATTCTTATCTTCTACCTCAGTTAATTTCTCCCGATAATTATCGTAAGCATTCCCTTTTGCCACATCACCAATTGCTTTCCAAATACGAGGGAATATATGAAACGTTTTTCGCATTCTAACTTTTGGGTTGTTATAATCAAGTGCCCGGACTTTAGCGTCTTCTGCTAAAGATTCAAGTGAAAATGCTACAGTACGTGATCCTAAAAAGTTTGTAATTTGTAGTATGTTTGCAATTTCTTCGTGTAAACCAATTGAAGAGAAGAGACGGCCGTAACCACGCAGTTCATGGATACCGATAGTTGAAATGACTTTTTCAAGACCTTTGTTTAGCGCTTTATATAAATTAGAAATTGGTATCGTTGTCCCATCATTTACGGTTGCGAACATTAAATATGGATTAATAACATCTGCACCTAGTCCGTACAGTGTAACAATATCGTGTAAAGAACGGAGAGCGCCGGATCTTATAACAATGGAGCATTTTCGGCGTAATTTGTGCTCAGTTAGTTCTTGATGTATTTTAGCTGTAATCAAATGTGGATCGATCCATAAGTGTTCATTTTGATGAGCTTTTGCATCATCAAGCAATAAGAGAGAAGCACCTTTTTTAATAGCTGCTGTAGCTTCGGCACTAATTCGATTTAATGCATCTTGTAAAGTTTCTGATGCTGGAAAGGAAACAGATAACTTGTAAACTGTACTATGAATTGCAAATAGATTTACAAGTTGTTCATATGAAACGATTTCTAAATCTTCTGAAATCGATTGTGCTAAATGACCTTCTAGTATAATCGGTGACAAAAGTTCGGTAACAAAAGTTTGCTGCTCACCACTAAACAAGCTAGGACGTTCTCCTAGTACTGTGCGTGTAGAGAAGTGTTCAATTTCTCGGTCGCGATCGATTGCTGGGTTTGTAACAACAGCAACACTTTCTTTTATAAAATCGGCAATGTTTCGTCTGTCTGTATCAAGTGCAGCGAGAGGGGCGTCATGGCCGAGTGAACGAATTGGTTCAACACCTTTTGTTGCCATCTGTTCAAGAAGTTGGATATGCTCGCGATCCCAGCCGAAAGCTACATATTGTTCTGTTTCAACTTGAGAGAGGTTAGATAGCCCTTCGACCTTTTCCATAGCTGGAATAGATAAGTTGAAATGATAATCTGAAAAATTAATACGTTGTTTCATGCGTTTATATACTTCTTCTTGGTATGTTTCATATTCGTAGAGAACGAGGGCACCTTGTTTATTCCACTTCAAACCTACTTTTTCTCCGGGAGCAAGTGACTTTGGTTCTGCTACATATTCAGATGGTGATACGACACCTGGTTCAGAAGAAAAGATATAGGAACTTTCTGTTTCTACTTTCCAAACTGGTCGCAAACCAAGTGAATCTACACTAAAAACAGCTTCATCTTTATAACGTGAAATAATGCCGGCCGGCCCTTGGGCGAAATGTCCCCATGCTTCACGAATATACGTATATAAATCTTGCATATGTGGCTCGTATAATTTAATCTCATTAATAATTGGTGGAAATAATACATCCATTGCTTCAAATAGACTGTAGTTGTAGTGAACGAGAAGTGTTTCTAAGGTGCGGTTTAAATCTTGAGAATCACTGCCTCCAGCAGTAAGTGGTACATCGATCATTTCGGCTTGATCACGTAACTTGGAAATTGTATTAATTTCACCATTATGTCCAAGGATGCTAAATGGTTGCACGCGAAAGAAATTAGATAATGTATTTGTAGAATAGCGATTATGTCCAAGTGTCATTGTTGATGCAATAAGTGAATGTTGTAAATCATCATAGTAGGCAACAAGTGTATCGCCAGCGCCAAGAACTTTGTATACAACATGGTCGTGGCTTAATGAAGCAACATGAATTGCTGTATTTTCTTCAATTTCAATTGTTAAAGAGAATAGTACTTGGTCGATGGCTTCATTTTTTGTTTCTGAAAGAATAGCAATTTGCCAAAATAACGGTTCTTCTTGTTTGCCAAGAGGACCAAGTGCATCAGAATTTATAACATTATCACTTTCGAAGAGAACGGTGAAATTTTTATTGTTTAATTTATTACGAATACTGTTCTTTAAAAGAGTAGGATTTTCTTTTTTGTTTAGAAAAAAATGTCCAACGATAAAGTGGGGATGGTCCACAATCGCTGGATTATATCCACTATTTTTAAATTTTTCTTTCCAAAGGGCTTTCGGTAAGTCGATATGAACACCAATACCATCGCCTTCTCCATTAATAAAGCCAGCACGGTGATTCATTTTTATCAGTGATTGTATACAAAGATCGATGTTTTCTTTTGTTGGAACATTTTGTTTTTCCATAACGGAAACGATTCCACACGCATCGTGTTCTGCATTTGCGTAATTTCGAAATAAAGACGGTGTCCATTTGTTTGTATTGTTAGGCATCCGTCAATCCCCCCTCTATTATAAAATTAAGAATAATCTAATTATTCAAGGTGTATACTGCCTTATAAACAACAGAATAATTAATATGAATTTTAATATAAAACAGATAATTATGAATAATTATACTATTGATGTGTGATTTATGAAATAGAAAAAAAGAAAAAAATAGAGGGTGNCCGTCTATTTTTTCTTTTTGTAGCATGTATTTTC